>NZ_JBIMSN010000116.1:0-66244 GCF_043944905.1 Antrihabitans spumae | reverse complement strand
TGCCGACCTTGCCGTCACCATGCCCACGATCGCGTCACCCGCTACTCGATCAACGTCTCTGGTCGTCGGCAAACCGAGTGACGGCTTCATCTGCAACGTCAGCGACGGGCAACAAGAAGGGCTGCTCGCGGTCGGCGAGCTCGGGCGGGGTGTCGTTGCTGCTGGGCCTCCATTGGCTGTCGGGGTCGAAGAAGTCGTCGGGGAACGGGGCGGGCTGGCCGTGCTCGTCCCACCAGCCGGTGAACCCACCGGCGTTGAGGGTCGCGAGGTCCTGCTCGCGCTGGGTCGTGGCCTCGTGGCTCATGCTGCGGGCTCCAGTTCGGGCAGGTCGGGCTCGGTGGTCGTGGCGTCCTGGTCGGAGCTGGCAACTGCGGTGGCTCGGGCTGCGGCGGCCTTGATCGCGGCGCGTGCCCGGGCGATGACCTCGAGCCCGAGGTAACGGCGGCCTTAGATCCACTCGTCGTGCTGCTCGGCGAGCACCGCACCGACGAGCCGGGTCACGGAGTTGCGGTCGGGGAAGATTCCGACCACGTCGGTGCGACGCCTGATTCGCGGTTCAACCTCTCGTTGGGATTGTTGGACCAGATCTGGCGCCAGATCTCACGCGGGAACGCGGCGAACGCGAGCACGTCGGCGCGGGCTGCGTCGAGGTGGTCGGCCACGTCGGGGAGCTTGTCGGCAAGGGCGTCGAGCATCTTGTCGTACTGGGCGTTCACCGCCTCGGCGTCGGGCTGGTCATAGACCGAGTGCAGCAGCGCCTTCACGCCGTTCCAGGCCGACTTGGGGCACACGTCCATCAGGTTCGCCGCGTAGTGCGTCCTACAGCGCTGCCAGGATGCTCCGGGCAGGTTGGCCGCGATCGCCTCCACGAGCCCTGCGTGAGCGTCGCTGGTGACCAGCATGACCCCGTCCGGGCCCGAGGTGAGTCCGCGGGCGACCAGGTCGGCGAAGAAGGTGTTCCACGCAGCGTGGGTCTCGGACGTGGCGACCTGGATGCCCAACACCTCGCGGTGCCCATCAGCGTTGACTCCCGTGGCCACGAGCACGACGGCGTTGACCACGCGGCCGTTCTCGCGGACCTTCATCGTCAACGCGTCGGCGGCGAGGAACGCGAACGGCCCGGACTCATCGAGCCGGCGGGTGCGGAACGCCTTGACCTGCTCATCGAGGTCCGCGGCCATCCGCGAGACCTGCGACTTCGACAGCGAGGTGATGCCCAAAGTGGCCACGAGCTTGTCCATCCGCCGCGTCGAGACACCCAGGAGGTAGCAGGTCGCCACCACGCTGATGAGCGCGGCCTCGGCCCGCTTCTTGTGCTCCAACAGCCAGTCCGGGAAGTACGAGCCCTGGCGGAGCTTGGGGACCGCGACGTCGATGGTCCCGACCCGGGTATCCAGGTCGCGGTGGCGGTAGCCGTTGCGGGAGTTCACCCGATCCGGCGAGGGCTGGCCGTACTCGGCACCGCACACCGCGTCCGCGTCGGCGGAGAGCAGCGCGTTGATCACCGTCGCGAGCAGCGTCCCGCATCAGATCAGGCGAGGCGTCGGAGAGTCCCTTCTCCAACAGGGCGACAGGGTTGAGAATGTGAGGAGCGGTCATCGTGATGACTCCGTTCGAGAGTGCTTTGGAAGGTTCACTCGAAGGATCACGCGGTGGCCGCTACCTCGTCCCCACGACACGCACGGGGCGGCGGATCTCGGCTACCGCGTTACACCACTATCGGGGACGCAACTCGACCCCCGGAGCGGACCGTTGTCGCGGTTCCGGAAGTTGTACATGAGGGCTCCGGCAGTTCGGTGACTCCGGACCGAACTCCTGAGGGAGCCCATCGCCGGGCTGATCAGCTGCCAGGTGCACGGCCACGCTCAGCCGCCGCCGGTGCCTCGCCTCCGACATGACAAGAGGCGCCCACACTGCCGGCCATCAGGCCTGCACCGATCCGCGCTCGTTCAGCCCGCCATCGGAGCTGCCACGCGTCTTGCAGATCAAGGTGTCAACCAAAGTTGACAGCGCGTCGCGCGGTCGGCGCCTGTTCACCTGACCATCGAAAGGCGGTGGTGTCGTGACGGTCTCGATGCGGGTGATGAGCGCGGGCGACGGGTACAAGTACCTGCTGCGCACGGTCGCGGCCGCGGACGGCGACCGCGCCCTCTCGACGCCTCTGACGAGGTACTACGTGGAGGCGGGAACACCACCGGGCCAGTGGCTGGGGTCCGGCGTCGTCTCGCTCGGCAAGGGGCAGCTCGCGGTGGGTGATCGGGTGTCGGAGGCGCAGCTCCAGCTCTTGATGGGCATGGGTCGTGACCCGATCACCGGTGACCCGCTCGGTCGCGCGTTCCCCGCCTACAAGTCCGTGCCGGAGCGGATCGAAGCTCGGATCGCTGACCTTGACCCGAGCCTGAGTCCGGGCGCGAAGGGTGAGGCGGTCGCTCGGATCGAGGCTGAGGAGGCCGAGCGCGGTAAGCGGCGGGCGGTGGCGGGGTTCGACTTCACTTTCTCGGTCCCGAAGTCTGCCTCGGCGTTGTGGGCGGTCGCTGACGCAGGGACCCAAGCGCTGATCGGTGAGGCGCATCATGCGGCGGTTGCGGAGGTGGTTGCGTTCATGGAGCGTGAGGTTGCAGCCACCCGCACCGGTGCAACCGCCGGCGACGGAGCCGTTGCGCAGGTGGATGTGACCGGGCTGGTGGCGACGGCGTTCGATCACTTCGACTCCCGCGCAGGCGACCCTCATCTGCACACCCACGTCGTCATCAGCAACAAGGTGCAGACCGTGCTGGACGGGAAGTGGCGCAGTCTGGATGGACGGCCGATGCACGCCGCCGTGGTCGCCCTGTCGGAGCTGCACGAGGCGGTGTTCGCCGACCACATGACCCGCACTTTCGGCGTCGAGTGGGAGGCCCGCGACATGGGCCGGGACCGGAACCCGGCATGGGCGATCAGCAGCGTGCCGGAGGAGCTGGTGGCTGAGTTCTCGACCCGTGCCCGGCACATCGACGCCGAGAAGGACCGGCTGATCGCCGAGTACGTCACCAAGCACGGCCGCCAGCCCTCGACGGCGATCGTGATCAAGCTGCGCGCCCAAGCCACCCTCGCCACACGCCCGGAGAAGCAGGTGCGGTCGCTGGCCGACCTGACTGCCGAGTGGCGCACCCGTGCTACCGGGGTACTCGGCCAGGACGCCAGCGGCTGGGCGCGCGCCGTGACGGACAACGACAAGTCGCTGCTGCTGCGTGCCGATGACGTACCGCTCGATGCGATCGGCGAACTCGGGCAGACCGTGGTCGGGGTGGTGGGTGAGAAGCGGTCCACGTGGCGGCGGTGGAACTTGATGGCTGAGGCGTCTCGGCAGACGATGGGCTGGCGCTTCGCCACCATGCAGGATCGCGAAGCGGTCGTCACGATGATCGTTGACGCCGCCGAGCAAGCCTCGCTGCGGCTGACGCCGCCCGACCTCGCCACGTCACCGGCGGCGTTCCGGCGGGTGGACGGCACCAGCGTGTTCCGGCCCAAGCACTCGACCGTGTTCTCCTCCGAGCTGCTCCTGGGCGCCGAGGACCGTCTGCTCGACCGCTCCCGCACCACGACCGGGCCGACCGTGCCGCTGGCGACGGTTGAGAAGATCACCGCTCGTCCCGATGCGGAGGGTCGGTTGCTCGGCGAGGATCAGGCCGACGCGCTCATGAAGATCGCGGTCTCCGGCCGTGTCCTCGATGTGCTGATCGGACCGGCCGGGGCCGGGAAGACGACGGCAATGTCCGCGCTGCGCCGGGCATGGGAGAAGGAACACGGCGCCGGGTCCGTAGTCGGGCTCGCACCGTCCGCGGTGGCCGCGCAGGTCCTCGCCGACGACCTCGGGATCAGATGCGAGAACACGGCGAAGTGGTGGCAGAACCACCTCGTCCACGGCAAGGACTTCCGGGCAGGTCAACTCGTCATCATCGACGAAGCCTCCCTCGCCGGAACCCTCTCGTTGGACCGCATCACCCACCTGGCCGAACGAGCCGATGCGAAGGTGCTGCTGGTCGGCGACTACGCCCAGCTCCAGTCCGTGGACGCCGGCGGCGCGTTCGGGCTCCTCGTCGGTGACCATGACGATGTGCCCGAGCTGGTCGACGTGCACCGGTTCACCCACGAGTGGGAGAAGACCGCCTCCCTCGCACTGCGGCACGGTCGTACGCAGGTGATCGACACCTACCTCGCCCACGACCGCATCCACGACGGCGACGCCGATGCGATGACCGACGCCGCCTACACCGCCTGGCGCACCGACCGGAACCAAGGCTTGGTGTCGGTGCTGGTCGCCGAGACCCGCGACCACGTGAGCGCCCTCAACACCCGCGCCCGTGCCGATCTGATCCTCGACGGCACGTTGGCACCCGGTCGGGAGGTCGAGCTGAACGACGGCACCACTGCCGGGGTCGGGGACACGATCATCACCCGTCGCAACGACCGCCGGCTACGTAACGAGAAGACGTGGGTGCGCAACGGTGACACCTGGACCATCACCGGCGTCCGGGACGACGGCTCGGTCACGATCCGCAAGGCCGGCCGCCGGTTCGGCGGGTCCATCGTCCTCCCCGCCGCCTACGTGACTGACCATGTTGATCTGGGCTACGCGGTCACGGCGCACAGGGCGCAGGGCGTCACTGTCGATACCGCGCATGTGCTGGTGGAGCCGACTACAACGAGGGAGAACTTCTACGTCGCGATGACCCGCGGCAAGCACGCCAACCGCGCCTACGTGATCCTCGACCGGGCCGACGAGCACGCCCACCCGCATCCGGGCGACAACGCCGACGCCACCGGCCGGTCGGTGCTGTTCGGGGTGCTCCAGCATGTGGGTGCGGAGCTGTCCGCGCACGAGACCATCACTGCCGAACATGAGCAGTGGGGTTCGATCGCCCAGCTCGCGGCTGAGTACGAGACCATCGCCGCGGCAGCACAACGAGACCGCTGGGCCACCTTGATCAGGTCCTCAGGCCTGACAGTCGAGCAAGCCGATGCGACGGTGGAGTCGGAGGCGTTCGGGGCACTCACTGCCGAACTGCGCCGCGCGGAGGCCAACCACCACGACCTCGACATCTTGTTCCCGCGACTGGTGGCCGCGCGCGGGTTCACCGATGCCGACGACATCGCCTCCGTCCTGCACTACCGCGTCGCCCGTGCCACCGCACGCCCGGCGGGCTCGGGCCGCACTCGCAAGACACCACGGCTGATCGTCGGACTGATTCCGTCCGCCGACGGCCCAATGATTCGCGACATGCGCCACGCCCTCGATGAGCGGCGCGAGATGATCGAAGCTCGCGCTGATGCCGTGCTCGACACCGCACGCGAGACCGGCGAGTCATGGGCGCAGCATCTTGGCGAGCCACCCCGCGATCAACGCCAGGCCGCTGCGTGGCGACGTTACGGGCGCACCGTTGCGGCCTACCGCGACAGATACGGCGTCACGGATGACCGACCACTGGGGCCGCCGCCGCAGTCCACGGCGCAGTGCATCGACGCCGCCCGTGCACGAACTGCCCTCGATCGAGTACATGGCTTCATCACCCAAGCGAGCGATGTACCGCAGCATTCACCGGGACGCGAGGACGTCGAGCGCTCGTTGTAAGTGTGGCGCGATTTCGGCACTTCCGAAGCTTGCAGTCGACTTGGTTCGAGTGTGAGAATCAGCGATTGCCGGACGGCGTCGATGATGACTCTCCATCGCCATGTCCTTTGCCGGTCGGCCAAGGATACGCATTCCAAGCGTTCAACAGAATCGGATTCTCGGTATCAACCTTCTTACCGATGTCACGCAGGCTGACGACACCTCCTGCACTCTTCGCCATCTCTGCGAGGAGCAGCGGCTCAACGTCTTTGCCGTGCGTCACGAGCCACTCGACTTCACGCGCGCTCGCCGCGGCTACAGGAACATCTGGGAGCCTCCCGCCAGGGATGACTGCAACGTCATGGTCGAGAAGGTACGCGGCTCCGGTATAGAACGGCTCCGCCGTGACGATCAACCCCAACATGGGGCGGTCGGTTGGGATGTTCGTGAACGCCGGGTGATTGTCAGCAAGATGGCTGACCGTACGGGTCAACTGCTTCCGTGCGCCGCCTAGGGTCTCGCTGAGCGAATTCATCAGCGTCGCATCGCCGGCCCGTGCTGCCGGGCCGAGGCGGCGAGACTTGACCTCAACCAAGATGACCAGACTGGGCAGGATCACAAACCAGTCAACGCTCTTGTGACCGCCACCCTTGCCGTAGACAATCTCGGGTTCGACCTCCGCGTCTTCGATCAGGTTGAGTTGTCGACCAATGTAGTGCTCGAACAGGCCTCCGAGATCATCCGCGAAAGCCTTGCCGTGCTTGGTCATCCCGATGTAGTACAAACCTCCCGGCGTGACCGTCCGCATGATCAGACGCGTCGCTGGAGCAACAGGCTCCCCGTCGCCCATGTCCACGAACGGCGTCGCCATCAACGGGTTGTAATCGAATCGGGCCGCTGTGGCTGTTCCGACCGAGTGGTCGTTGAAAGCAGTCCGAAAGGCTGCGGGTGTCGTGGTGAGTCGAGAGGCGATCTTCTCTATGTTCGTCCGCGGATAGAGCTTCAGCACTTCAGTGAAGTTTGGCTGATCCAGCCAGCCAGGCTTGTATGCTCCACCGTTCTGGAAGGCACCCACTTGGAGGAAGAACGTCGCGCCGATCGCCTCGCGGAACGGAATTCCGTCGAGCATGGCCGCCAGCGAGTCCTCCGTGATCACTCGGGTCTCGACGTCGGGCAGACCCTCGACCATCCAGGCGTGGGAGCGAGCAAGTTCCTCGAACATCGACTCCTGGTAGGGGAACTGCTCGTACGTGACCCGAGTCATCACTTTGACGAGGAAGTCCTCGGACCCCACATCAGCATCGTCGATGTCCATCGCGATCTGGAACTTGTGCATCAGCTTCCGCAGCGCCTTCTCATCGACGGCCTTCGAGCGATACTCATTGCCGTAGAGAAGCGAATCTCGCGCGGCCGCAGCCAATCCCCACGGCGGCATCCGATGTTTCACAGCATCTGGATACGGCGGTTCGCCGAGCGATGCCGAGGCCTGCGCGATCGCCGGGATCAGCTCGCTGGGTTTGAAGGCGCGGCACGCTTGAGTGAATGCCGAGTAGGGCAAGCCCGGATCGCGCGAGAAGCTCATAGACGTCCGTGTCCTTCGGAGCGCCGTTGTCTAAACGTCGAGCGAATCCTCCATGCGGGAGTGACGCTTAACATGGTGTTACGGGCGACCGCAAGGTCGGTTGGCGCAGTCAAGACGCATCCGGGAGGAGCACATCTTCGATGACACCTGAGCTTGCAGATGTACGTAAACGCATGGTGGGCACGTACCTTGCGCGGTAGTCTTCACCGTCGATGGGGTCGGAATCGTCCCATTCATGGACTACTACGCGCAGGGTGTTGGTCAATCGCCCGATGAGAAGCGCAAGTGGGAACGGGCACCGCAGCAGGAGGTGCACCTCGGCGTTGGAGTTGTCGTTCGACAGGGCACGGATGTGCGCGGCGACGTCGGCGGCGATCAGGCCTGCATCAGTGGCGTCGAGGAGCGTGCCGCTCGCACTTGTGAGATGACGCCAGGCCGCGAGAAACGGCCTGTGGTCTTCGATATAGCGGGTGAAGGCGGTGTCGCTGCGTTGGGGCAGGAGATCGACATACACGGCTACGGAGGGGCGGCCGGTCGTGATCGCAGATGGCTCGCCGCCTTGATCTGCGATTTGCACTTGCGTTTGCGTGATGAACCGCGCTTCGCCATCGCTCGACCAGGTGGCGCCCTGTTGGTCGATCACGTCCATGTGTCCGTTTCGAGACGAAGGCAAGGCCGCCCCGACCGCGAAGGCCACGGAGAGATGAGCCCCTCCAGCAACACGTAGGCGATGTGCCCCGGAACGGGTCACGGCATCGGGGAGGAGACCGATGGTGTCCTTGAGGTCTCGGAGCCCATCGGCGCTCGGAAGCCGTTCGTGATCGGAGGGCATGAGCCGGATGTCCAGTTCGTCACCGGTTCGGTCATAGACCTGTGGCGTGTTCCTGGTCTGGAGGCTTAGGTGGAACGTCTGGTCGGTTGCCTCGATTCGCTTGCGAAGAGACGCGATCCGGTGCCAGACCAAACCGCGGATCAATGCCAGCAGACCATCGCGCTCGGCGGATTGCTGATCTACACCGCTCAAGGTGCCGGGACGAATCTCTAGGAGCCGGTCAGGAGCGTCGTAATCTGTTCCGCCGTGGTCTGTCTTCACCGAGTTGATGATGCCGAGTGCAAACACTTCGTGGTCGCGGTGTAGCTCAAGGAGTTGAGGTGCTTCCAACGTCTTCACGACTCTGCTGTTCACCACGTCCGGTGTCGTCACGAGAACGCCGCCGGAGATGCCGGCCGCTATCGCTTGCTTGAGTCGGGCCTCGGTGTCGCCTGGCGGCAGATCGTCTCGGTCCCGCCACACAGGGATGCCGGCGGCCCGGAGGAGCCAGGCGAGCTCCGTAGCAACACCAGTACCGTCCTTCTGGCGGTACGAGATGAAGACAGGGTCTGCTGGGTCAGGGGCGGCGGAATCGGATGTCATGGCGTCTCCTTGTGTTCTTCAGTTACGAAGGTGGCGTGCCTCACCGCGTCACTGGCGTGCGGGCTGTTTACAGCAGGCGCCGTAGGAAGCCTCTCGGGTAACACTGCCAAGATGCGGTCCCGTTCTACGAGCCAAATTGCAACGACCACTCGTGCCGATGAATCGAATCCAGCGATGATCGCGACGAACTTGTCGAACCCCAGTTCGGGGTCGTGCAGATGGCGCATGTAGGAGTGGAGATCAACCTCGCTCGGGGAGAGTCCTCCGGTCGGGTGGGTGTGCCATTCGCCTATCCACTGGCTACGGTCCTCCGACCAGGCGTAGTCCGCGAGACGCCGGGCATGGTCGAGGTCTCGCATAAAGGTGCGTTCGCCGCGGGTGGCGTTGGGTCCAGGTCCGCCGGCGTGTCGGATGTCGATCCCATCAGTCGCGTCGTTCCCGAGCAGGATGCCGCCAGTTTCGAGTCCATCGACGGACCGCAACGCCTCGCGCGCGATCGTGCCGAGTGCGACGTCAGTGATCGTCAGCGGAGGCACCTCTCTTCGACCTGTCATCCTGGCGAGCAGGTCGGGCACGATGCACGAGGTCTGGGAATGGACGACCACCGAACATCGCCGGCTTGGCTGAGGTCGAAAGGGGCTGCGAGGTCACCTGCTGGTCGGAGACCGATGATGGCGTGTTCGCCGGGAACCTGCTGGGTGTGGTCACCGTGAAGCGATTCCAGAAGTGTCGCGATCGCTACTTTTGCGGCGAACGTGCCGATGTATCGGAGATCAGGCGGCACAGCCGTCATTGGCTGGTGGACGCGCCCGGTGCCGTAATCCAACTCCTGATCCGCCTCAGCGTCCATCGCTCCCTGATCTGCAAGCTGCTGCCGTAGACAGAGGAGACATCCGAACCGGGGTGTTGGTCGCAGCCTGATGACTTCTGCGATCGAGCCATTGTCGAGCACGCACGCCAAGATCGCCGGCTTCCGTGCGCGCCTGGAGAGGTGGCTGACGACACGCCTGGGAGCAATACCGTCTGCGGCACAGAGCACCAGGTCGACGCGGTCGACGATGGGCCGGATGTAGTGCGCCTCGGCAACCACGTCGCGTCGGTGGGCAAGTACTGTCTGTTGCGGCCAGTGCTGGGCGAGGTGATCTTTCATGGCCGCCACCTTGAACCGCCCGACGCTTTCGGCGCCGAGAGTGTGGCGAAGCATGTTGTGCCAGAGGAATCGGTCCGGGTCGACAAGTTCCACACGTCCGACTCCGTATCCTGCTAGCGCCTCTGCTGCGGCGCTGCCGATGCTGCCGCAGCCCACGACCATGACGCTGTTGGCGGCGAGCTGCTCGATCGGCCACTTGCCAGCCAACTGTGCCAGGCCAACAACTTCTGGCTCCATCTCGATAGCGAGCGGTTCCACACCGCTGCGCCGGACAGCCCATCCCGCAAACTCCGAGGCACCGGCCTCCACCAGCTCCGGTGGAAGATCGGGGTCGTGAGTGACGACCACGCCAAGGTGGTTGCCGGGATCGGCAACGCCCGGCACCAGCTCCCTGAATTCTTTGAACCCTATGGAGATATCGGGGCGTCTGGACAAGAAGAGATGGTGAAGATGGGCGTCGTTCGGTGCCACCCTGATCCACTGAGCGGCATGGTGGGGGTCGCCTGAACGAAGCGCGGCGTACTCGCGTGGGACTTCGGCTGGAAGCCGGATGTCTTTGCCGGTTTCCACGGTCTGGACGACATACATATCGTCCGCGGGAACGCGGCGGAGCACCAGCGATCCGCCCGACAGGTCGGAGCCTGCGATCTTCGTGACCGCGTCTCTGGGCATCACGATGTAGGGGTTACTGGGAGACATCTGTGTCTCCCGCCTCGGTCGGGTCCGGTGTTGGAGCTGCTCGCTGAATCGCTCGGTCAATCAGGTGGTCGTGCGAGGGGTCAGAGACGATGCCATTGACCGACATCTCATTGATGACTCCAGCCTTCATGAGGGCGTACTCGATTCGCCACCCCGATGCCTTCGCCAGAAGCTCGGTGAGGCTGGCTTCGGGCTGCCAGCCGCCATCGCTCTGGAGCAGACAGAGCGATCCTCCTGGGGCTACGTGCCATGCGGACTGTGTCTGTTCCCAGATCGACGGCTCCGGATCGAGGGAGTAGATGGTCGGCGGCACCATCGGGTGCGCCGCGGAGTAGGCGACGAGCACCCGCAGTTCCTGGTCCCCGAGCAGCTCGTCGAGAGTATTGGGCTGCGGCCGCTCGAACGGCCAGCGGGGGAGCACGCCGATCCATCCGCCGTGCGGCAAGCCGTCGTCTGCTGGACTCTGGTATTCGAGCAACGGCGCGAATGCCTGGACTTCATCTTGGTCGCGCGCCAATCGCACAGGTTCACGTTCAGTCCAGAGCACGGGGTTGAGCGCCGCGGTGCCCGCGCCGCGATCCGGCCCTGTTGCGCGAGTCATCCCTGCGGAGTGTCCTTCACCGGTCGGGGCGCCGCTGGTACGACCGCAGGCGCCGGGTTGCCAGTGGAGGCGGGAGGCTTCGGGAAGTCGTCCCCAAACACCTCACCCCAGTGCTTGATCGCAGCGGCAGTGTCGTTGTTCGCCTGTGCCTGGAAGGCCTTGATCGCGTTATCTCGTGCAGATCGAAGGGAATCGGCGAACTCGCCGTAGTCGATGTCAGGCTGAATCGGTCCACAGAGCCCAGCAGGATCGGCCACTTCGTTCCCGCCCTCAATGTGGTAGCAGGCGCTGACGAAGAACTGCTTGATCGCAGCGGGCTGGTTGACGTCCGTCAGCAGGAAGTCGAGCGCGAGGACCTCCATGACGAGAGACTTGATCTTGGTGTCTTGCTCGGCGGCCCACCACTTGAGCATCCGAACAGTGCCGGCGAACTTGTTCCACTGTGCGTGCCTATCCGCGACCTCGGCGATCAGGGATTCGGGGTCGCAAGCGACCCAGTCTTCCGAGAGTGCTTCAGGAATGAGGAGCCGCCCATCGCGGCGAAGTGCTGGCATGGCATCAACCGTGAAAGCGTCAGGATCGTCGGGGTCATCTAGGAAGCACTTGACGGCATGGTTGCGCCACCGGGCCAGTCGGACGGCGTGGTCGTAGGTGCCGTTCGTCGCCCCGAGCAGCGCGTTGACACGCTCGCGCGTGTGATCGAGAGCGTCCGCGGCGGAACCTCCCGGCGCTCCCCACTCAGGATGCTCGTCCTGATCGAAGACGACGATCACATCGACGTCATGGATCGGGTCCTTGTGCGTCCCTCGCGCGAGCGATCCGGACGCGATGACTTCCTCCACATCGTCCTCGGTGCCGAAGGCACTCTTGAAGAGATCGCGCCGGGCGCGCGCTTCGCGGACGTGTGTGATGTCAGCGTTCACGACGTCCTGAAAGGTCTTGAAGGCGTCCGTCACGCTCATAGTCGTTCTCCTGGTTGGTTCGTCGTTCGATCACCGTAGTTACTGCCACCGACATTGCTGCGTCGAGCAGGTGCGGCTCGCTGCCTACTTCTTCTTGCTGCGCTTGCCGGTGGTCTCGTTGGTCGTGGTCTTCGGGTGACGCTTCACCGTGGACTGCTTCACGAACCGACCCGTGACCGCGCTGCGCCCTCGCTTGCCTGCCATGCTCCTCACCTCCTCGGCGTTCTAAACTCGATGCTGCGTTTCAATTCTAACACAGTCCGTGTCGGAGGCGACGAACTGTCGCAGATGTGACACACTGGGGGTATGGCCAAAACCACGATCAACACGGCCGCGCTGTACTCCGCCCTAGACGCCGCGCGTCAAGAGCGCCAACTCTCCTGGCGAGCACTGGCCGGTGAGATCGGCGTGAGCCCCTCCTTGCTCTCCCGGCTCGGCAACGGCCTCAAGCCAGACACCGACGGCTTCGCCACGATCATCGCCTGGCTCCGACTCCCGGCCGAGGACTTCTTCGAGCACGAGGGAGAACGTGACGCCGACGACACTCGCGAACCCGACCTCATGGCCCAGCTCGCACCGCTCCTGCGCGCCCGGAAGGACCTCAGCGAAACCGACGTCAAGTACCTGCAACAGGTGATCGGCGCGACCATCGAACGTGCACGGGCCCAGGGATGACTCGTGCGTCGAGGATTCAAGACCGAGGCGAAGAGCCTCGCGCTGGAGCTACGAGCCGAAATCGGCCTCGACGCGCACGCGCCGTTCGACCCCTATGCCTTCGCGTCTGAGTACGGCATCCCCGTCGTCCAGCTCAGCGACCTCGATGGTGTGGCGCGCGACCACTTCCTACGAGCGGACGGGAGCGCACTATCCGGGGCGCTGATCCCGAACGGCAGCGGGGTGGTCATCCTGGAGAACGATGCTCAGCCCTTGACTCGTCGGCGCACCACCATGTGCCACGAACTCGCCCACGTCGTCCTGGAGCACCAGTTCGGCGTTTCGCTTTCCGACGAGAGGAAGTGTGGGCTGGGCGGCGACCAAGAAGCCGAAGCTGACTGGCTCTCGGGGGAGATGCTGATCCCCAACGACGGAGCCTTCCGGCTCGCCCGAGCGAACGCCACCGACGACGAGGCCGCGGATGCCTACGACGTCAGCCTCGCTGTCGCCCGCTGGAGGATGAACCACAGCGGCGCCCGCAAGGTCATGGAACGCGCTCGCGCCAAGTGGTCCAAGGCGCCCAGCTCCTACCGATAGTTGCGACCCAGCAGCGGGCGATCGGCCTGGGCTCGGTGCGAGTTCGCCCGTCCCTTCCTTCACGTCGGGCCCGAGGCGTAGACTTGGCCTTGAGGCGGATTTCTCCTCTGTAATGCGCCGCTTGCGGCAGACCCTCGGGTCACTCTTCAACGCACCGCCTCGTCAGATGAACTGTGCGATGGAGAGGAAGACCATGATCCGTCTGATCTGGACCGTCAGCGTCCACACCCGCTACTTCCTGCGGCGCTACATGCCTACCAACATCCTGCTGGATGCGATCCGAACTCACCGACGCGGCTTGAAGTGGGGTATCCCCGCGATGCTGCTCGCAGTCCCGTACATCCTGATCGCGAACGTCTGTGTCCAACTCATCGAGGACGGCGCACCCGGATGGCTCCACCTCGCAGTGCTGTGGGCGATCTGGAACATGCTCAAGATGCTCTGGATCGGGCCGGTCAGCGCTGTGCTCCTAATCCGCGCCCGTGTCCGCGAGTCCGTCACCGCCCGTCGCGAGCGCGCCAGCTCGCCCAGCGAAGCAGACGACGCAGAAGAGCGTGCCGTGGTGGACGCGATAGGTATCCGGTGAGGTGTGAGAACTCAGGCGCCGACCCGGCGACGACCGCCGGCACGGATCGTCCCGCCGCACGGATCGTCCCGCCGCACGCGAGCACCGCCGAGCGCACGGCCTCATGGCTTACTCCGAGTCGCGCGGCGACCTGAGCGAGCGTCATCCCACCCGCATAGAGCTGAGCGGCGTCCACTCGGATCGCGTCCGGCAACTCCGGGCGACGCGCCGCCAAGCCTGCCTGCCGAGCTATCTCCCGCACAGTGCCGCGGTGCACGTTGAATCGCGTCGCAAGCTCCCGCACGGGCACACCATCGGCGTACCCGGCGAGCAGCTCGGCTCGATTGGAGACGCTCAAACGGGTTTGAGACTGCCGAGAATTCTCACGCACCGGACCGCGCTCATCGGTCAACCGAGCACCCCGAGCGCGCGGCCGACGAGCCCGAGAACCCCGTAGAACGCGGGAAATCAGCGATCCGAGAGGCTTCCGGGGGTTTGAGAAGCTGCTACGGAGGTCCACAGTTCGCAACGGCAAGTAGCCCGCTCCCGATTGGGGGCGGGCTTTCTTGTTGGTCGACCTCCCGTTAGCTTATATGTATGTACATGAATCGATCGGAGTCCGGCGAAGCTGCCGGAGACTTGTTCGATGACTGGGTCCAACTCGCGTCGTTCGTAGCCTCGGTCGATACCAGCCTCGGGAAGTGGTTGACGGATCACCACAGACTCGTCCTTACCGAGTACCGCGCCTTGCGTCAGCTCGATTCGATGCCGGACAAAGAGCTGAGGATCAACGACCTTGCCCACCGGATCGGCCTGAATCAGAGTTCGGTGACTCGCCTGCTGGTTCGACTCGAGACGCGAGGGCTCACCCGTCGTGACACCTGTTCCGAGGATGGGCGCGGTGTCCACGCGGTCATCACGGCCGAGGGCGAAGCTCTCGTGGCGCAAGCGCGCGAACCGTTTCGAATTCACCTCGACCGGACTCTGCAGCGATTGCACGAGTTGTACCCCGCGCTCGTCGCACTGCCTATCGGTCGAGCTCTAGCGGACCTCGACAGCCCCGACGACACCTGACGCGTTGCGGCATCGACAGCTGCGAGATACGCCAGCTCCTGCCTCGCTTTATATGTATGCACGTACAACTAGAAACCGAAAGAGTGACAATGAACTGGGTATATCTGGCTATTGCAGTCATCTTCGAGATCGCAGTCGCGATATCGGCCGGAAAAGCAGCCGATTCACGAACCCACGATGGACGATTGCCACCCTCGCAAGCGGTGGCATCGCTACCTACTTCCTCAGTCGCGCATTGCTCACCTTCGATGTCGGTGTCGGCTACGCGATGTGGACTTCGATTGCCGGTGTCGGAATCGTCCTGCTGGGCACGCTGCTGTTCAACCAGCGACTCGACTGGCGTAAAGCGATCGGCATCGCCATCGTCATCGGAGGAGTCGCCGGCCTCCAACTCAGCGGTGTTGCGTGAGCAGCACTGTGGAACGGACCAGCGAAGCCCGAGCCTGGATCGTTCTTCTTCTGGCCGGAGTCTTCGAAGTCGGCTACGCCCTGTCAGTGGGGGGAAGCCGCGGCTTCACCGTGCTGACCTGGTCGCTCGTGGCGATCGTCTTCTTCCTGCTCACCCTCTTCGCCCTCAGCGTAGCCCTGAAGTCGATCGAGGTCGGGATCGGATACGCAGTTTGGGCAGGAATCGGCGCCGTCGGTGCCGCGCTACTCGGACCAGTCTTCTTCGATGAAACACTTACCGCCGCAAAAGGCTTCTGGCTCGCGGTTGTCATCGTCGGAGTGATCTGGCTGAAACTCGCTGACCGTACGAAGGATGCGTGATGTGGGTCCAGGAGTCTCTACTGGTCTGGCAAGTGCGGGCTTTCTGTTCGGCTGTCTATTCGCAGGCGACGCCATCGTCGTCGCGGTCGAGGTGCGCGGCATAACCCGGGTCTCCTCGATGCAAGGGAGTCACGCCGGCCTCGCGAGCTTCGGTGCAATTTTTGTAATCGGGCTCCGGCGCAGCGGATGCGATCGTGGGTGAAGCGAGGGTGAGCATTGCTGCGCCGAGGAAGCTTGCGCAGACGAGGCGAACGACCATGTCTTTCTCGATTCGTGCGGGTAGTAAGCGAGTGGTAACCCACAATTTCTACTCTCAAATTGCTCAGGTGTCCTGAGTAGTCTGCTACCTGACCGTCCACGCTACGGTCAGCCAAGTGAACAGGCTTCTCGAATACGTCCTGACGACGTCACCGGAAACTGCACCGACAACGTCGGTCGACGACTCCTGGCAGCGACAACTCGAGCTTGCGGATCGATTTCCGCGACAGATCGACAGGGCCGCCGCCGCTGGATTCGGCGCCGACCGCCTCGGGTACGCGTTTCTCTCCGGTTATCAAGCAGCGCTGCACACGATGCTTCCCGACGTTGCTCAGGACAAGACGATCTCGCTGTGCGCCACCGAGGCGGGCGGAGGTCATCCAGCGGCAATCCGGACCGCGTTGAGGCAGGACGGCGTCGACCGTTGGTCCCTTTCCGGCACCAAGTCCTTTGTGACGCTCGGGACACGCGCTGACATTCTGGTCGTCATCGCGAGTGTCGGCGAGGACACGTCGGGACGGAACAGTCTCCGGGCAGTGACCTTCGAGAACGGGCGAGCAGGCGCCCAGGTTACGGACCTTCCCGCGATGCTGTTTGCGCCGGAAATCGGGCACGCATCGCTGGAGCTGTCAGATGTGATGATTAGACCCGACGACCTGCTCCCCGGTGATGCCTACGTCAACTACCTCAAGCCGTTTCGAACGATCGAAGACCTGCATGTGCTCGCTGCTGGATGCGGAATGCTCGTCCAGGTCGCCAGGCGATCGAACTGGCCGGCTTCGGTGGTGGAGCGAATTCTGGTGTTGCTCACAGCGATCCAATCGATTGCGGCCGCGTCACCTGCAGCGGCGTCGACGCATGCAGCGCTCGGCGGGGTGTTCGGCGCATTCACAACGCTGATCGACGAGCTCGGCGACCACTGGGCGGCCGTCGACGCCGACACGCGGTCGCTGTGGGAGCGGGACCGACCGATTCTCGGGATCGCCGGAACTGCGCGGGCGAAGCGGCGTGAGGTTGCGTGGCGGGCGCTCGGCGTCGCCACGTAGTTGGATGCAAAGCGGCCGGGAAGGTTTCACGGGAAACCTTCCCGGCCGACGGCGGAGAGCGTTCGATCAGGCGTACGTGTAGTCCTCCAGCGGGAAGCGGCTCGCCTCGCGGAGCGCGTTGAGGGTCGAGGTCGGGCGCAGAATCGCCGCCTCGCCGTGCTGGTTGAAGTAGTAGCTACGCGAGGTCTGGCAGTTGCCGTTGTAGAAGACCGAGTCGTCGAGCTGCTCGGTGCAGCGATCCAGGAACTCGTCGTTGGCGTCCTGCTTCACCTCGAAGGTGGTTGCGCCGCGTCGCTTGGATTCGGAAAGCAACCTGTCCATGTGCTTCATCTGCGACTCGATCGTCGTGAAGTACGACAGTCCGCTGTAGGAATACGGGCTGGCCAGCGTCATGAAGTTCGGGAAATGCGGAACGCTGATCCCCTCGTAGGCCTGGAAACGGTTGTCGCGCCACCACTTTCCGAGGTTGCGTCCGTCGCGACCGAGGATCTCGATGGCTGGGAAGTTCACGTCCCACAGGTTGAAGCCCGTTGCCAGGATCAGCGTGTCGATCTCGGTGCGGTTGCCGTCGGTCGTCACGATTGCGTTGGGTTCGATGTGATCGATCGACGTGGTCTCCAGCCGAACATGGTCCTTGTTGAACGCCGCCAGATATTCGTTGGAAAACGAGGGCCGCTTGCAGCCGAAGGAGTAGTCCGGAGTGAGTTCCTCGCGGGTCTTCTTGTCGCGAACCTGCGCTCGTAACTGTGCGCGAGCGATCAATTCGGCGCCCTTGTTGAAGATCTTGGCCTGCCGATAGTGCAGCACGCCGGCGACCATGATCGCCTCGAGAACGCTCGAATTGACGACGCGGGCGACCTTCTGAGTAACCGGTGCCCTGTCGAAAAGTCGCTGCACGACGCCCGGAATCGGCAAGTCGACTTTCGGCACCAGCCAGATCGGGGTGCGCTGGTAGACAGTCAGCTCGCGGACCTTGTCAGCCACGCGCGGAACGAGCTGGACCGAGGTCGCGCCGGTGCCGATGATCGCCGCGCGACGATCGGTGAGGTCGTAGGTGTCGTCCCACTTGGTCGTATGAATGACCTTGCCCTCGAACGTGTCGATTCCCGCGATGTCCGGCGTCTTCGGCTGGGACAGAAAGCCAGTCGCCGTGAGCAGGTACCGAGCCGTGATCGACGGACCGTCCTCGACATTGACGACCCAGTACTGCTCGTCTTCGTCCCAGCGTGAGCCGGTGACGGACGTGTTGAATCGCATGTAGCGCCGCAGGTTGTACTTGTCGGCGACGTGTTCGGCGTAGCGCTTGAGCTCGGCACCGGGCGCGAACATCCGCGACCAGTAAGGGTTCGGCTCGAAGGAGTACGAGTACGTGACCGATGCGATGTCGACAGCCAAACCGGGGTAGTGGTTCACGTGCCAGGTGCCACCGAGGTCGTCTTCGCGCTCGAGGATGGCGAGATTGTCGAGGCCGAGTCGGTTCAACTGGATCGCGGCACCGATACCGCCGAATCCTGCGCCGACAATAATTGCGTCGTGTTGCGGGTGCACAGTCATAAGTGCGGAGACCTCCTCGTCTCTGGCGGCGGACTCCGTGCCCGAACGCCATTTCAAATACCATTGGTACCCGAAACTCGCCGTAACGGCAATATCCGTTTCTCACCGTCACATCATCTCGGGGTAATCCCTGACGCTGAAATGGGTCTCTACCTGGATGTATGTGCACGACGAAGACGCCAGGCTCGGATACATGACGAAACGGCGGCCAACCTGGATCCGCGTGCTGGTCGCTGCAATCGTGCTCGGCATGACGCTCTCGACCGCAGCCGTTGCCGTCACGGCATATAGCTGGACGATCGCGCGGGTCGACACAGTCGGACGGGTCGACTTCGAGAAACCAATGCAGATTCCGCCACTCGCCGCATCGACGGTCGGACCCGACGGGGTACGTAGCTTCGATCTCGACATGCAGAGCGGCACCTCCGACCTCGGCCACGGACCCGACACCGAGACGTGGGGTGTCAATGGCTCCTACCTCGGGCCGACGATCAGAGCAAAGCGCGGTGAGACGGTTCGGATGAACGTCAGTAACCGACTCGGCGTCTCGAGCACGCTGCACTGGCACGGGATGCATCTCCCCGCCGCGATGGACGGTGGACCGCACCAACTCGTCGAACCAGGGACGACGTGGTCACCGCAGTGGACCGTGGACCAGCCGGCTGCAACGCTGTGGTACCACCCGCACATGCACGGGGAGACGGCCGACCACGTCTATCGCGGGATCGCCGGGATGTTCCTGATCGACGACCCTGCCGGCGCTGCACTGCCTGACCGCGACGGCGTCGACGACGTGCCGGTCATCGTGCAGGACAAGAAGTTCAACGGCGAGCGCCTCGACGCCTCGTCGGCGATCTTCAACGACACGGGTGTGCTCGGCGACGAGATCTTGGTCAACGGGACGCCGGGACCCTATCTGGACGTGACGACCGAGCGGGTCCGGCTGCGTCTGCTCAACGCGTCGAATGCTCGTGTGTACAACTTTGGATTCTCGGACGACCGGGACTTTCAGCTGATCGGAACCGACGGCGGCTACTTGCGAAACCGGTTGCGATGCAAAGCCTTCGGCTCTCGCCCGGCGAGCGGGCCGAGATCGTTGTTGCACTGTCACCGGGTACGACGACGGTCCTGCGCAGCGCACCACCCGACCTCGGTGCCGGCTTCTGGAACGATCGATTCGGTGGCGGTGCTGATTCCTTCGACATCCTGCAACTGCGGGCAGCATCGACGCTTGCGCCCAATGCCGCTGTTCCCGAAACACTTTCAACCCTGCCCGACCTCGGTGACCCGACCGTCACCAGGAGTTTCGACATCACGAGTTCGACGTCGCTGAACAACAAGTCGATGGACATGAACCGAATCGACGAGGTCGTCACGGTCGGCACCACCGAAGTGTGGGAAGTGCACAACAGCAGCGGTCAGGTTCACAATTTTCATGTGCACGACGTGCAGTTCCAGGTGCTCGACACAGACGATCCGTCGCTATCGGGACGCAAGGACACGGTGTACATCGCGCCGAATCAGACGCGTCGATTACTGATGCGGTTCACGGACTTCACCGACCCCTCGATGCCGTACATGTTTCACTGCCATCTCCTGCGGCACGAGGATCAGGGTCTGATGGGGCAATTCGTCGTGGTGGCGCCGGGGAAGACCGAAACTCCAAGTGCACCAAACCATTCGGGTCACGGTTGAGTTCTGCGCTCGATTCAGCGCGCCGACATCCCGATACTGGAAGCGCTGCGTCGTACTCCTGCGACGCGTGCCATGGCAAAGGTCCCGCTCAAAATGAGAACTACGACAATCACCACCACGATCCACGTTGAGGTTGCCGTCGAGAAACCGAGCGTCCATGCGCTACCCACACCCGCGGCGGTGGCGAGAATGCCGCCTGCTGGGAGCAGGACGGCAGTTGCTCGAGTCGTGGACTTCGTGGTCGGGTCGCCGATCACTCGCAGGGATACATGCACGGCCGCGATAGCGAGGAGGTATGCGAGCACGCCAGTGATTGCGTACATTCCGAGCGGAGTGACCCCGGCAGTCAGGTCGATCGTGGCAGCCATAGTGATGAGGACCGGCGATAGACCGATGGCGCTCCCGAGCAGGCCCGCCAGCACGGTGAGGACCGCGCCGTCGTCAGCACTCATCCGCATTCCCACAGCGTGCAGCACGGCGCCGGACACCAGTCCCACAACTGCACCGAGTAACCCGACAGTCAGGTATCGAGCGGGATCCGAGCTGAAGCGAACGGGGAAAGACGACGTCTGGCTGTATCCGGTGATGAAAGTACCGGCGACTTCCGGGCTCGACAAACCCTGGAAGAGCGCTGCCGCCAAGAAGGCGGTCAATCCCCCCACGAGCATCAGAGCGAGACATAGTCGCCTCACAAGCCCACCCCTCTTATCGGATACGTAACGCACGTTCGGACTCGGCGACCGACTACACGCGCTCGCCTAGCGTGGCGACGAGCGTCGAGGTCGCGGACCGGGTGTAGACGCCGGCGATGCCCTTCGCGGTTATCTCCGACGCGTGGACGACCCGCGGGTCGACGAGCCTGAAGCGCTTGCCACCCCGCTGGATCTCGCCCCCACCAGCGGCCAGCAGGTTCTTGACCCACTGGCTCTGCGGCCCGTAGAGCATCGGGATCGCAAAACCCTCCGGGGTCTTGAAGCCCATGATCGGCGTCTTGAACGCGCGGCCCGAGGACCGTCCCGTGTGATGCACGACCGCCCACGGCGGGAGCAGCCACGCCCAGAGGCCCTGAATGTGGTTGGTGACGTACTTGTTGAAGCTCGCGATCGCACGAGGCAGCTGCATGACGGCCAACGCTACTGCGTGACGGGACCTTCGGCGGGTAAGCGGCAGGCCTCGGGTGTGCTGGGGGAATCGGCGACTATTGCTGTCAGTGGGCTTCTGTAACGTCCGGTGTTGTGGAAACAGGGGAACACGCTCAGGAGCTCGCGGACCGAATCGTGGCGCTGCGCGAGGCGTACTACCAGGGTTCGCCGCTGGTTGCGGACGCCGAGTACGACGCGTTCGAGGACGAGCTACGTGGCCTTCTCGAAGCGCACCCCGACATCGCGCTCGACCCGAATCCTCTGGAGCAGGTGGGCGCACCCGCAGAGTTGCACTCCCCGGTCCGGCACTCGCGTCCCATGCTGTCACTGGAGAAGGCGACCAAGCCCGAGCAGGTGGTGGCCTTCTTCAACCGCTTTCCCGGGCAGTCGGTGGTGGTCATGCCGAAGCTCGACGGTTTGTCCTTGTCCCTGGTCTTCGAGGAAGGGCGGCTCGTGCGTGCTGTCACCCGTGGTGATGGCACGACTGGTGACGACGTGACCATGCTGGTTCGCGCCCTCGTCGACGGCGTCCCCGAACGGATCGACAGCGCTGGGCGGGTGGAGGTGCGTGGCGAGGCGGTGATGCTGCGGTCCACCTTCACCACCTACAACGAGGCGAATCCCGATAAGCCGCTGATCAATCCGCGCAACGCCGCGGCGGGCACGCTGCGGGCGAAGGACCCTGCGACAGTGGCCGAGCGACGGCTGCAGTTCTTCGGGTTCGACTTGGATACCTCGACCGGTGACGCCGCCGTCGACCTGGAGGAGGGGCTGCAGGCTCTCGGCATCGCCGGTGCGCAGATGCAGCACTGCACCGACGCCGAGCAGGCGCAGGCCGCGATCACCGCGATCGAGCAGGGCCGCAATGCGCTGAACTACGACCTCGACGGTGCGGTGCTGCGGTTGGCTGATCGGGAGGCCTATGCGGCGGCCGGAACACGGTCGAGTTCGCCGCGTGGCGCCTTGGCATTCAAGTTCGCCGCCGAGGAGAAGACCACGTTGCTGCGCGAGGTGATCTGGGATGTCGGCAAGACGGGCAAGATCGTCCCGGTTGCGTGGCTGGAGCCGGTGTTCGTTGGCGGTACGACCGTCACAAAGGCGACGCTGGCCAACCAAGAAGTCATCCGCGCCCGCGACATCAAAATCGGGGACACGGTGCTGGTGCGCCGCGCTGGCGACGTAATCCCGTTCGTGGCAGGCGTTCTCGACGCCGCCAAACGCACGGGTGCGGAGCGTGATATCGAGCCGCCTACCGTCTGCCCATCGTGCCAACAGCCGGTGACCGAGCAGGGCAACAGCCGAGAACTGTTCTGCACCAATGTCGCCTGCCCTGCGCAGACGGTCCGCAGGCTGATCCACTGGGCGTCGCGCGCCGCAGCGGATATCGATGCAATAGGGCAGGTGTGGATCGAACGCCTAGCTGACGCGGGCATCCTCGAAAACCCTTCGGACTTCTACACACTGACGAAGGAACGCCTGCTGGAGTTCGACCGCGTGGGAGAGGTCTCGGCGCAGCGCATGATCGATTCGATCGATGCCAGCCGCCAGGTAGGCCTGCGGCGTGCTTTGATCGGCCTGGCGATACCGATGGCGTCCGACGGCACTGCCGCGCGCCTGGCCCGAGCGGGGTTCGGCTCCCTCGAAGAGATCGCTGAAGCGGGCCAGGAACGGCTCGTCGCGGTGGATGATATCGGCGCGAAGGTCGCCGCCTCGCTCGTCGCACACCTGGCCCGCCTTCGCCCGGAACTCGAAAAGCTGCGTGCGGCAGGCGTATCCCTGGACGTGCGTGAGGAGGACCTACCGCCGGTCATTGCGGCCGGCGCACCACTGGAAGGCAAGACGGTCGTGATCACCGGCGCTATCAGCGACCCGCGCTCCGGCGAAAAGGTTGCGCGCCCGACGTTTCAACGCCTCTGTGAGCAGGCGGGCGCGACAGCGGCTTCCTCGGTCTCGGCCAACACCGACCTGCTCATCACCGGCGCAGGGGTCGGTGACAGCAAATTGGCCAAGGCCGAGAAGCTCGGCGTCGAGGTCATCGACCAGGGCGAGATCTGGGACCTGCTGATCGCCGCGAAGGTCGTCTAGCCGGGCACACCTCGATGTTGTGTCTCAGGGGTCTGACGGCCGAACCACATGGTCCCCGAATACCGCCCGCATTCGGCGGTTCAGACCCGACTGTTCCAGCCGGCCTCGACGATCGCTGCAACCTCATCCGTCGCGAGTGTCCGTCCCGCCTCGATCAGAGCGTCGACTTGGGATCGGTCGCGGGCGTCGGTCAACCGCGCCATGACGCGGTCGAGGTCGACTTGCTCCGTAGGTGCCGTCGGTAGGCCCACCGTGGCCCGATGGGCATCGGCCGCCCCGAGCAGGTGTGCAGCGGCAGTGTGGTCACCCGCGAGCGACGCCGCTCCCGCAAGGCCTTCAAGTGCATATGCGACGTCTCGGGGCGCTGCGAAGTCGACAGACATTCGGTAGGCATCCACGTGGAACCGCCACGCGGTGTCGGCGTCACCGCGCAACTCAGCGACGAACCCGAGTTCGCAGAGGATGTTCGGAAGGTACAGCGGTGGACCGGTTTCCGGGTCGGGTGGACTGATGTCGACGATCGACTGCAGTGTCTTCTCGGCGCGATCGAGTTCTCCGGCCTTGCGCGTCGAGAAGCCGAGACCCATCAGTGCAAACACTTGACCTGCTATCGACCCCTGTTCGGTGGCCAGCTTCAGCGCCTGCTGGCAATACTGGATAGCTGGCCCGAAATCGCTGCGCTGCATGGCGATCCAGCCGAGCCAGGACAGATGGCCCGACACTTCCGGCCACAACTCGAGTTCCTCGGCGATCTGCAATCCCTCGGTGTGCAGAGCCGCAGCTCGGTCGTGGTCGCCGACGAGTTCTGCGTGTCCACCGAGCCACCCCGTTGCCTGCAGCTTTCCCCAGCGATCACCGGAAGCTGTGAACAACTCGGCGCTCAGCTCACTGCTGTTGCGCAGTGCGTCGATGTCGCTGCCGAGGTGGGCGATTTTGGCTTTGACGATGTGCACGGCTGCGATACCCCAGCGGTCGTCCGTGGCCGCGAAGGTAGTCAATGCCTGATCCAACAGCACTTCGACAGCCTCGACATCGCCGAGGTCGAGGGCCGTGTAGGCGAGGAACCATTGCGCGCGTGCTTTGGCGATCGGGTCGGCGATAAGTTGTAAAGCGCTATCCCGCAGCGTGTCCCGATCAGCGCCAACGCCGGACACGAAACCGAAACCGGCGTCCCAGGCCAGTACCTGCCCGCGCAGCGCGTCATCTGTGCCGATAGCCAAGGCTGCCGCGAAGGCCCGACGTCCTTCGGCGAGACGGCCACGCAGAAACCAGTACCACCCGAGCGCGTAGGTCAGACGCAGCGCGCTCACGCCGTCGCCGGAGGCAACCGCGTCGTCGAACGTCGCACGCAGGTTCGCCGATTCAGCGTCCAGCCGCCGAAGCCAACGCTTCTGCTCGCCGCCGTACAGGTGCGGGCGCGCCTGTTCAGCGAACTCGAGGTAGTAGTCGTGATGACGTGTCCGCGTCGCCGCCTCCTCGTCGGCCTCGAGCAGGCGTGGAACACAATATGCCGCAATCGATTCCAGCAGCCGATAGCGAGGCTCGCTGCCGGTGTGCACCACGGTGACCAGCGACCGATCGACGAGCCGGACGAGCAGGTCGGGAACGGCGTCCGGGTCGATATCGGCACCGCTGCAGACGATCTCGGCCGCAGCGAGGGTGGCGCCATCGGCGTGCACGGCGAGTCTGCGCAATACCGCCTGCTCGTCGGACTCGAGCAGTTCCCAGCTCCAGTCGATCATCGCGGTCAGCGTCTGCTGCCGAGGTGGCGCGCCGCGATAACCAGTTGCGAGCAGCCGAAAACGGTCGTCGAGGCGGGCAACCATCTCGTGTACACCGAGTGCACGCACGCGCGTCGCGGCCAACTCCAGCGCGAGGGGGATGCCGTCAAGCCGCTTGCACAACACAGTGACCGGACCCGACGTGTCGTCGTCGAGTGTGAAACCACGTGCGGATGCGCTCGCCCGCGTCGCGAAAAGAGCTACGGCACTGTCGCGTTCGAGCGGCATGACGCCGAAGACGTACTCACCGACCAAGCCGAGTGGTTCGCGGCTCGTCGCGATGATGCGCACTCCGGCGGCCGCGCTGAGCAAACTGTCGGCCAGTTCGGCTGCGGCGTCGATCAGGTGCTCGCAATTGTCCAGCACGACAAGCACATTCTGATCGTGCAGCGCTGCACCTAGACGTGCGATCGGGTCGGTCTGCTCGCCCGCATCACGAATCCCGAGGGTCTGCGCGACGACATCGGCAAGGTCGGTCGACGAATCCCGCTCGACGCCGGCCAATTCGATCAACCACGCACCGTCGGCGGGGGACTTCGTGTGCGCTGCCGCGACCGCAAGGCGAGTTTTGCCGACGCCACCGGGACCCGTGAGAGTCACCAACCGTTGGGTGTCGAGGATGTCGGCGAGGTCGACAAGCGCGGCATCGCGACCGATCAGATCGGTCAGCGGCGCAGGCAGATTCGACGGGCGTACGTGTCGCACCGCTGCTGGAACCGTTGGGCTCAGTGCAGGGTCCTGAGCAAGGATCGCGCGCTGCAAGGCAACCAGCTCGGCACCCGGATCGAGTCCGAGTTCGTCGGCAAGTGCGTTGCGATGGTGCTCGAAACTGTCCAATGCATCGCTTTGGCGCCCGGACCCGTACAACGCCTGCATGTGGGCGCCCCGAAGGCGCTCCCGCAGTGGATGACGCGTCACCAGATCGGTCAGGTCGCCGACCAATTGCGAGTGGTGGCCGAGAGCCAGCCTGGCCTGTGCCAGATCCTCGCTCGCGACGAGACGCTGTTCCTCCAGCTTGGTGATGCTCGCTTGCGTGAATGCCTCGTCGGCGAAGTCCGCGAAGGCCGCACCGCGCCAGAGGTCCAACGCCTCCGACAGCAGCGCTGCCTTTCGCGCTGGGTCGGCGGCCGCATCCGCCGCCGCTGTCAGTTCGACGAACCGAAGTGCGTCGACATCGGACTTGGCTACATCGAGTCGATAGCCCGGTGGTGGCGACACCACAAGTCTGCGTGCGCCGGGTTCGGCATCGTCGAGGGCGCGTCGCAGCTGGGAGGCCTTGGCCGACAACGTGCCAGGCGCATTACCGGGGGGTGCCTCGCTCCAGATGTCGTCGATCAGCCGGTCTGCCGACACGGGTCGTCCCGCGTGAACGAGGAGGTCTGCAAGCAACGCGCGGACCTTCACGCCCGAGACGACTACCGGCTCGCCGGCCTCAGTCCACGCCGCTACAGGTCCCAAAATTCCGAATCGCATCGGCGCAAGCCTAACGATGCCGACGGCAGGAGACCGTAAACAAACCGTAAGCCGCCCCGAGCAAAGTGGTTCTCAACGGAGCAACAAGCCACTTACCAGGGAGAACACAGTGAAGAAGTCACTTACCGTCGCAGCAGTCACAGCTATCGCCGCCGCGTCGGTCGCACTCACAGGCTGCATGAGCAACAACGATTCGGGCACCGACACCGCCGCCGAGCCTGGCCGCTACGCATCGGTGAACGGCCTGAACATGTACTACGAGGTGCACGGCGAGGCCAACGGTCAGCCACCACTCGTCCTGCTGCACGGTGGCCTGTCGGCGACCGGAACGTCGTTCGGCGAGTTGCTTCCCGGTCTAACCGAAGGCCGGCAGGTCATCTCGATCGAACAGCAGGCCCACGGTCATACGGCCGACATCGACCGTCCGGTCACCATCACGACCATGGCGGACGACACCCTCGATCTACTCGACCAGATCGGCGTCGAGCAAGCCGACTTCTTCGGTTACAGCATCGGAGCGGGTATCGCGCTGGAAATCGAGGTCAGCCATCCCGAGAAGGTCCGCAAAGCCGTGCTGGCGACCGTCTCCTACAACACGTCCGGACTGCAGCCGGGAAATTCGGAAGGCGTCGGCACGATCACCTCGGAAATGATGGACGGTACGCCGTTCAAGGACGAGTTCATCGCTGTCGCCCCGCATCCGGACCAGTTCGACAAGACGCTGCAGCGGATGAAGGAAACCGCTGCAAGCACGATCAACTACGCACCCGAGCAGATCAAGGGCATCCAGACACCAACTCTGATCATCGCGGCGGACAACGACATCGTGACCCCCGAGCACACGACCGAGATGTACCGACTGCTCGGCGGCGGTATCGAGGGCACGCAGGGTCTGCCGAAGTCTCAGCTTGCCGTCATCCCAGGGACGTCACACCTCACGCTGGTCCACCAGCCCGAGGTCCTGCTGCCGATCATCGGATCGTTCCTCGACGCCGGCGGCGAGTGATGCGCACCGACGGTCCGCTGCGAGTGGCGGTGATCATCGCCAGCACCCGCAGCGGCCGGTTCGGACCTACCGCAGCAGCGTGGTTCACCAATCAGGTTCGTCGTCGGCACGACCTTGCACTCGACGCGATCGATCTGGCCGACACCGACCTTCCGGCCACGATGTGCGACGACGAGGACCTCCCGGCGCAGGTGCAGGCCTTGGCGCCGCGGCTGGCAGCGGCGGACGCCTTCGTGATCGTCACCCCCGAATACAACCGCAGCTTCCCGGCCTCGCTCAAAGTCGCAATCGATTGGTTCTACGACGAATGGGCAGGCAAACCCGTCACCTTCGTTTCCTACGGAAGGGAATCGGGAGGGCTGCACGCAGCATCGCAGCTACGGGAAGTGTTCAGCGAACTGAACGCCGTCACCATCCGCAACAGCGTCAGCCTGCCCTGCTATTGGGAACAGTTCGCAGCCGACGGAAGTTGGCCGAAAGCCCGAACCGCATCGTCGAATCTGGACGACGTGGTACGCACAACGGTAGATCAACTGATTTGGTGGGCACATGCGCTACGTGCTGCGCGCGCCGAACAGCCTTGCCCGACTTGATATTTCGAGATCCGCACACATCCACACAGAGAAAATCCGAATAACAGGAGGAAATGAAAATGGGAAAGATCATCGAATCGACGTACATCACTCTCGACGGCGTCATGGAAGATCCGCAGCTGTGGTCGTTCGACTACTTCGATCCGAGTGCCATGGAGTACGCCAGCGAGGTGTTGCGCCGCAGTGATGCACTGCTGATGGGCCGACGGACCTACGAGGGCTTCGCAGAAGCGTGGACCCAGCGCAGCGGAGACGAATTTTCCGACAAGTTCAACAGCATGAAGAAGTACGTCGCCTCGACGACTTTGCAGGATCCGACCTGGAACAACACGACGGTCCTCGGGTCCGACGTCGTAGGTGAGGTTGCGGCGCTGAAGCAGGAAATCGACGGCGACATCGTGATGTACGGGCACGGTCCGGTCGCGCGGTTACTGCTCGAGCACAACCTGCTCGACGAGATCCGGCTGTGGATCCACCCGCTGTTCTGGGGCAAGGGTACTTCGGAGGACATCCTGTTCCGCCCGTCAGCCGAGGCGCGGTTGCAGTTGGCAGACACGAAGGTCCTCGGATCGGGTGTCGTCATCCTGACCTACACGCCCGCGTAAGCGGTTATCGAGGAGCGAATGTGGCATCGGTACCGCTATCCGGGACCGATGCCACATTCGTCCGTGCGGACTGTCGAAAAACGTGTCGGTGATTCGACGTATCAATAGAGGCAGAACCGGCGATGTAGTTCCCAGTAGCCGAACACTCGAGCAGCCGGCGCCGAGACGAGGAGGATCGAAATGAACGTGTTGATCGAAATGACCGCCCTGTCGATCGGTCGTCCGAGCACCGACGCCAGTGTCGAGACGATTGCCGCCTGGTACGAGGCCAAGTCCAAGCTGCACGAGCACATCGCAGCTCAGGGTGGTCCCGACAGCGCGCGCGAAAGCGCCATCGCGGCGGCCGCTCACGAGCATTCGCTGCAGTTGCTACTCAGGCCGGTTCTCCAAGTCGCTTAAATCTGTCGGTACCGGATGCGAACATATGTTCGTGTCGATTTCCCATCCAGCTGTTCCGCGCACCGAGGCGACGATCCTGCACGCGGATCTCGATTCGTTCTATGCCTCTGTCGAACAGCGCGACGATCCGACGTTGCGGGGTCGTCCGGTGCTGGTCGGCGGGGGAGTCGTTCTCGCTGCGAGTTACGAGGCCAAAGCTTTCGGGGTGCGGTCGCCGATGAACGGTCGAGAGGCGTTGCGATTGTGTCCGCAGGCAGTGGTCGTCGGGCCTCGGATGTCGGCGTACTCCGAAGCAAGCAAGGCGGTGTTCGACATCTTTCGCGACACGACGCCGCTGGTCGAGGGCATATCGGTGGACGAAGCCTTCCTGGACGTCGGTGGGTTGCGCAAGATCGCGGGCTCGCCGTCCGACATCGCGGAGAAGCTGCGGAAGAGGGTTCGCGACGAGGTCGGGCTGCCGATCACGGTAGGCATCGCCCGAACCAAGTTCTTGGCGAAGGTCGCGAGTGCGGTCGGCAAGCCGGACGGACTGTTGTTGGTGCCGCCGGAAACAGAGCTCGAGTTTCTGCACCCGCTACCGGTCGAGCGGCTGTGGGGTGTCGGCGCCGTCACGGCGAAGAACTTGCACGAGCACGGCATTCGAACGGTCGGGCAGATCGCGGAACGCAACGAATCCGCGTTGTCGTCGATCCTGGGGCAGGCGTCGTCGCGGCATCTCTACGCGCTGTCGTGGGCGCGGGATCCACGACACGTGCAGGTCGGCAAACGGCGACGATCGATCGGATCGCAGCGGGCAATCGGACGCAGACCAAGACCACCCGCCGAACTCGACGCGATCGTCGTCGGAATCGTCGAGCGGCTGGGCAAGCGGCTACGGGCCGCACACCGGGTTACTCGAACGATCGTGTTGCGGTTGCGGTTCGACGACTTCACCAGAGCGACGCGATCTCGCACGGTGTTCGAACCGACCGCGCGCAACGACCTGATCCTGCAGGTGGCTCGAGGACTGCTCGACGACGCACTGCCACTCATCGCCGAACGTGGCTGCACACTGATCGGCTTGTCGTTGAGCAACCTCGACGACGACAACGCAATTCAGCTGGCCCTGCCTTTCGATGCCGATTCGAACGGGTCGCTCGACTGCACCATCGATTCGCTGCGGGATCGGTTCGGGTCGGCCGCGGTAACCAAAGCGGTGCTGATCGGCCGCGACCAGGGCATGACCGTCCCGATGCTTCCGGACTGAGGCGAAACCGATGAACCGTGACAGTTACTCCAGTCCTAATTCATGTGCGCTTCGAGTACTGCCGACCTACCCTCGGCGAGTGGACAAGCGACCAACCGATATCCGAAACAGCACCAGCGAAGGAACAAGATGACCGACGCGATTGTGGCCGAAGGCCTGGTCAAGCGATACGGGAATGTAGTCGCTCTCGACGGCATGGAACTGACCGTCCCCGAAGGCACCGTCTTCGGGCTGCTCGGCCCGAACGGCGCGGGTAAAACCACCACGGTTCGAGTGCTGACCACCCTCCTCAAACCCGATTCCGGCCACGCTGAGGTAGCTGGGTTCGACGTCGTGAAGCAGGCACGCCAACTGCGCGCCCACATCGGAGCATCAGGCCAATACGCGGCCGTCGACGAGTATTTGACGGGTGCCGAGAACCTCGAGATGGTCGGGCGGCTTTATCACCTCGGCACCAAACGGGCGAAGGTCCGCGCCCGCGAACTTTTGGACCGCTTCGAATTGGCACACGCTGCCGATCGTCCGGTGAAGGACTACTCCGGTGGTATGCGACGCAGGCTCGACCTCGCGGGAGCGCTGGTCGCCGACCCTCCCGTGCTGTTCCTCGACGAACCGACAACGGGTCTCGACCCCCGCGCCCGCATCGGGCTGTGGGACGTCATCGAAGAACTGGTCGCCGGTGGCACAACCCTGCTGTTGACGACGCAGTACATGGAAGAAGCCGATCGCCTCGCAGACAAGATCGCAGTTGTCGATCACGGCAAGGTGATCGCGTTGGGCACGGCCGACCAATTGAAGGATCAAATCGGTGGCGAGCGAATCGAACTCACCGTCGTCGATCCGGCTGACCTCGGCACCGCGCGGGAAACGTTGACCGGCTTCGCCGTTGGTGAGATCAAGACCGACACCAACGCTCGGCAACTCACGGTGCCGGTATCCGACGGTGCGGTCGCGTTGGCCGACGCGTTGGCTCGACTGAATGCCAGCGGTATCAAGGTGCGCGATGTCGGCCTGCGCAGACCGACGCTCGACGACGTGTTCCTCTCCCTGACCGGCCACGAGGCCGAAGCAAAGACCGGCGGCGACGACGAAGACCAGATCGCGACAAGCAAGGAGTACAGCCGATGAACGCGATACAGATGGCGGCGGTCGACGGCCTCACGATCGCCAAACGCAACGTCATCAAGATCAAACGAGTGCCTGACCTGCTTGTGTTCACGGTGCTCTCGCCGATCATGTTCGTCCTGTTGTTCGCCTACGTCTTCGGCAGCGTCATCCCGATGGAGGGCATCTCCTATCGAGAGTTCCTGATCGCCGGAATCTTCACGCAGACAGTGATTTTCGGCAGCACCTTCACCGGTCTCGGCCTCGCCGAGGATCTGCAGAAGGGCATCATCGACCGCTTCCGCTCACTGCCGATGTCACCCGCGGCCGTGCTGGTCGGACGCACGACGAGCGACATCATCATCAACGTGATCAGCCTGATCGTGATGTCGCTGACCGGCTTGCTCGTGGGATGGCGAGTAAGAACGTCGTTGCTCGAAGCACTCGCGGCGTTCGGACTGCTTGTGCTGTTCGCCTACGCCGTGTCCTGGGTGATGGCGGTGGTCGGGTTGTGGATCCGCACCCCCGAGGTGTTCAACAACGCGACCTTCATGATCATCTTTCCGCTCACGTTCGTCGCGAACACCTTTGTGGACAGCTCGCGTTTCCCGACTGTGCTGAAGGCGATAGCCGACTGGAATCCGGTGTCGGCGCTGACACAGGCGGCGCGAGAACTGTTCGGCAACACCAACTCTGCGATGCAAGTGTCGGACGCGTGGCCGATGCAGAATCCGATCGCGGCGACTCTGCTGTGGATTGTGCTGCTGCTCGTCATCTTCGTGCCGTTGGCCATCTACAGGTATCAGAAGGCGGTCAGTCGGTAGCAGGTTCCGTCGTCCAGCTCGCCTACGTCAGCCGGTCGAAGGCCGTTTCGAGCGGTCGCCAATCAGGCAGCTGGACCAGGAAGGTTTCCTCCAGACACTCGATCAGTCCGGCAGCGGTCGTGAACTCGGTTCGCTCTGTCGGACCGTCGAGATGGTGGATAGCCAACCTGCGACCGTTGAGTGCAAAACGGCAGTCGGCGGCCGGGCGGGCGAGCATCAAACCTTGCACGAAACCCGATTCGGGCGAGGTCGAGAGGTACCAGTTCGTCGCAATGTAGTCGACGCGATACTGCCGCTGCAGGTCGAACCGGTACGTCGTCTTCCAGGTGCCGCGGACCTTTGCCTGCATCGCGTAGTCGCCGTCGATGTCGATCAAGCGGAACGGTTCGTGTGGTGTCGCCTGTTCGACGTCGCGCTCCAGACGCAGCACACCGGTCAGCGTCATTCCGCCGAAACCGACGTCGACAATCCACGGTCGATCGTCGACGTCGACACGCAACAACATGTGCGACCGCTTCGGCACAGCGTCGAGTTCGCCTGACCACAACACGCGCGCGGCAAGGGGTGTGACGTCGAATCCCAGCTTTTCGAGCACCTCCAGCAGTAGCCCGTTCTGCTCGAAGCAATACCCGCCGCGTCGGCTGCCGACAAGTTTGCGTTGCAGCGAGGCGACGTCCAGGCGGGCGGGTATCCCGAGAAACGGATCGAGGTTTTCGAACGCGATCGTCGTTGCGTGCGCGTAGGCGATGGCGCCGTGTGTCGCAACGGTCGGCGTTCGAGATCCCGAGTAGCCGATCCGTGCGAAATAGGCATCGAGATCGAGATCAGCTCCGAAAGTTGGGTTAGCCATCGCGTCCATGTAGGCAAGTGTCGTCGCCGCACCGACTGTCGGTATGTCCGGTTAGTGTTTGCGTCGAAAGTGCGTCGAGCAGCAATTGGTAGCCGGCAGTAATGTGAGCGAACGGAGCCCCGATGTCGGAGCAGATCGAGACCGACCAGGCCGCGTCGGGTACGCACCGCATCCCGCGGCGATGGCCGGTGTTCGCGATCATCGCCGTGGCTATCGCATCATTTCTCGCCGGTGGATTTGGCGGCTCGTATCAGGGCAAGCTCGCCGAGGTACAGAAGAACGACAACGCGTCGTTCCTGCCCGGGTCGGCCGAGTCCACTAGAGCCGGTGACGAGGCCGCGACGTTCCTGAACGTCGAGAGCATTCCGGGTTTCGTTGTCTTTCAACGTACTTCGGGACTGACAGACGAGGACCGAGCGGCGATCGGTGCCGCGCAACGCGCCGTTGCCGAGGTGCCCGGTGTCGACAAGCCCGCCTTGGCGGCGCCGCAGTACTCCGACGACAATCCGCAGACCACGGCAAATCTCTTTGTTCCGCTGGTCGCCAAAGAAGACGGTGTCGTCATCAACGGTGCAGAGCTGTCCATAGCCGAGAAGGCCGTGGTGGCCGCGGCCGAAGAGGCAGTAGCAGATCGCGAAGGTCTGACTGTTCACCCGGCTGGTCCAGCCGGCCTACTCGTTGCGTTCATCGACTCGTTCGAGGGGCTCGACGGTGCGTTGCTCGGTGCCGCCCTGCTCGTCGTGATTCTGATCCTGTTGTTCGTCTACAGATCGCCCGTGCTGTGGATCTTTCCGATCCTCGGTGCCGTCCTTGCGCTGGGCCTCGCGTCCCTCGTCATCTACTACCTCGCCAAACACGAGGTCCTCACGCTCAACGGGCAGAGTCAGGGCATTCTGTCGGTCCTTGTGCTCGGAGCAGGGACCGATTACGCGCTGCTGCTGATCTCTCGATATCGCGAAGAACTGCACGAATACGAGAATCGGTTCGACGCGATGATCGTCGCCTGGAAGGAGTCCGCAGGGGCAATCTTTGCCTCGGCCGCGACGGTCACCGCAGGACTTCTGTGTCTGCTGTTCTCCGAGCTGAACTCGAACAAGGGGCTCGGACCCGTCGCGGCGATCGGCATCGTCTGCACGGTCGTCGTCATGATGACCTTCCTGCCGGTCTCGTTGGCTGCTGCCGGTCGCTGGGTGTTCTGGCCGCGCAAGCCGAAGACCGACCATCAGGTCGACATCTCGACACACGGCATGTGGGGCCGCGTCTCGGAAGCCGTGGTCACCCGCCGTCGACCGGCGTGGATCGGTGCCACGGCCGTCCTCATCATCGGAATCTTCGGCATCGGGATGCTCGACACCAGCGGTCTGACGGTCGAGGAAAGTTTCACCAATGAACCCGCTGCCGTTGTCGGCCAACAGATTTACGACTCCAAGTTCGACAAGGGGGTTGGCGCACCGGCTGTGATCGTTGCCAACGCTGCGGCTGCCGACGAAGTGATTCGGACGGCAGGCACCGTCGAAGGCATCTCCACCAAGCCGGGCGCTATCTGCTACCAGGTCGACGTCGTCAAACTCGCAGAACTGGCGAAGCAACTGCCTGCAGGCGGTCCACCTGCCGCCTCGGGAGAGCCGCAGTGCCCACCCTCGAACCTGCAGGTGCAGCCGATCAACGGACGCACGGTCATCAATGCAACGCTGACCGACTCCTACGATTCACCGGAAGCGCTGCAGACAATCGAAAGACTGCGATCGGCACTACACGGACTTCCAGACGCGGATGCGCTGGTCGGCGGGTCGTCGGCTGCATCTCTCGACGTTCAGGACGCAGCGATCCACGACCGAAATCTGATTATCCCGATCGTGCTCGTCGTGATCTTCATCGTCCTCGCAGTGTTGTTGCGAGCACTGGTCGCGCCGATTCTGTTGATTCTCTCGGTCGTCATCTCGTTCGCCGCGGCGCTCGGCGTCAGCGGTTTCGCGTTCAGCCACATCTTCGACTTCGCGGGCGCCGACCAATCGTTCCCACTGTTCGCGTTTGTGTTCCTCGTCGCGCTCGGAATCGACTACAACATCTTCCTGATGACGAGGGTGCGCGAAGAAACTGCGGTCCACGGCACACGCGAAGGGATCAGGCGAGGTCTGTCGGTCACCGGCGGTGTGATCACCTCTGCGGGCATCGTCCTTGCCGCAACTTTCGCGGTGCTGGGAGTCATGCCGCTGGTGTTCCTCGCCGAACTCGGCTTCGCCGTTGCATTCGGCGTGCTGCTGGACACGATCATCGTCCGCAGCATCCTTGTGCCCGCCCTTGCGCACGACATCGGCAAATTCATCTGGTGGCCGTCGAAGCTGGCGTCGGCGAAGGACTAGCAGGCGGGCGTCCGGAGAGAACGGCGCAGCCTGACGCTACGAAGGGTGCGAAACCTCGGCCTGAGTCGATTGCGCCGGCGCGGAGCCGTTCGACGAGGGTCCGAGTGTCGGCGGCGCCTCGGCAACGGGAGGCGGGGAATTGCGTCGCCGACTCCAAGCAAAGAAGCCGGCACCTGCAGCGAGGGCGGCACCGACGAGTCCGCCCGCAACCAGTCGTGACCGCACCTTCGACGACTTCGGCGCGGGGACTTCCTCGGCGAAGGTGCTCAGTTCGGCCGTGGATTCGCGCGCCTTTGCCAGGCCCTTCTTCGCGAGGGAGTAGCCCGTCTGGCCGACGGTTTGGGCAAGGAGAAAGCCCAGCCCACCGGTTCCGCGGGCAAGAGTTGTCGCACCGGACCCGAGCAGCCGCAGCGAGCTCGAGTACGAACGTCCCTGCGCGGGTTCGGCGAGAAGTTCGGAGTCGGCGTCAGCTTGCGCCGAATCAGCGGACACGGCACTCGACTTGGAGAAAATCATCACTCCACCTTGGCACAACAGTTCGGCCGCATGCAGGAACTTCCGCATCGGGCCACGGCGTGGCGGGGTGCGCATGGCACGATGTGGGGTGTGACCACACCGAATCAGACGTCCACGGCAACGCTGCACACGAATCGAGGCGACATCACGATCGCACTCTTCGGCAACCACGCTCCCGAGACGGTCAAGAACTTCGTCGGCCTGGCCGACGGTTCGAAGGCTTACACAACCCAGAACGCCTCCGGCGGAAACAGCGGACCGTTCTACGACGGAGCCGTCTTCCACCGCGTCATCTCCGGATTCATGATCCAGGGCGGCGACCCGACGGGCACCGGCGCGGGCGGCCCCGGCTACGAGTTCAAGGACGAGTTCCACCCGGAACTACGTTTCGACAAGCCGTACCTGCTTGCCATGGCCAACGCCGGACCGGGCACCAACGGCTCGCAATTCTTCGTCACCGTCGGTCCGACGCCGCACCTCAACCGCAAGCACACGATCTTCGGTGAGGTAGTCGACGCCGAATCAAAGAAGGTCATCGACGACATCGCGACGACGAAGGTCGATCGTCGTGACCGTCCCGTCGAGCCCGTCGTGATCAACAGCATCACCATCGCCTGAGCGGACACTTTCGATGAACACCCCCGGAGGCTGGGGCCCACCGCCACCGGGCGGTCCCGGCCCCGGGGTGCCACCACAGCTGCCGTCACAGGTCTGTGTGCGGCACCCTAATCGCCCGACTGCCCTCGCTTGCACGCGTTGCGATCGTCCGGCGTGCCCGGAATGTCTTCGTCCGGCCGCTGTCGGTCAGCATTGTGTCGACTGCGTCCGCGCCGGACAGCGGGATGTCCGTCCGGTCCGGACAATCGCCGGGGCAACCACCCGCGGCACCTTCGTTCCTTACGCGACCTATGTGCTGATTGCCGCCAGCGTCATCGTCTTCGCGATCACGGCAGCGCAGTCGAGCGATGTGATGAACAACCAGAGCCCGTCACGCCTGTTCGCCGACTGGGCGTTGTGGCCCCGCGGGATTGCCCAGGGCGAGTTCTACCGGATCATCGGCAGCGGCTTCCTGCACTTCGGACCCATTCACCTTGCCGTGAACATGCTCGCGCTGTACATCATCGGTCGCGATGTCGAACACATCCTTGGTCGGAGTCGGTACGTCGCGGTGTATGTGACCGCACTGCTCGGCGGTGCGGCGGGTGCACTTGCGCTGCAGGACTCGCTGTCTGTGACTGCAGGCGCATCCGGCGCGATCTACGGTCTGTTCGGCGCCCAAGCGATCATTTTGATTCGACTGCGGCAGAGTCCAGGCCCGATCTTCGTGTTGATCGCGATCAACGTGATCATCAGCGTCTCGATCCCCGGCATTTCGCTGTGGGGTCACATGGGCGGGCTCGCCGCCGGCACCGCCGCGACCGCCGGATTGCTCTTCGTTCCCGGTTGGCTCGGCAACACCGGTGGACCCTCGAGTTCGTCGGCACGACTCATCGGCTGGGGTTCGATCGCAGCGGTTGCTGTGTTCGCCCTCGTCGTCATCGCTCTCCGCACGCTCCAACTGAGGTCGGAGTTCGGCTACAGCTAGGTCGGGCGGGCCATGCCGTTCGCAACCAACGCGTCGAGGACGTCTTCTGGATGCGTTCCGAGGTCCCATTTGCTGAAGATCAGCAACCGGTCGGAATCGCCATGTGCGACGTCGACCTCCAGCATCGGTATTCGACGTCCGAGGCGCGGATAACGCACGATGCGTGCCTGCCTGACGTCGTCGTGGGCATAGATCGTGTTTCGGTACACGCCGCGTACCGCCAACCTCCGACCAGGCAACAGTGCCAGCCGTGGTCGTTGCCGTGCGCGGATCACAGTCATCACCAGCAGACCGATCGCGGCGAGTCCAACGAGGGCTCGGCCAGGCGGATCCGTGGGTATCGCCACAGCGCACATAGCCAGCGCAACGCCGGAAACTCCGAGCACGGCGATCGCAGAAGTGGGCGTCGACCACTCGACAACAGAGTTATCCACAGGAGTTATCCACAATGGGGATAAATAACATGCGTGTAATTGCTGTCCGTTTCTGCGGCGCGACGGCAGCTAGCGCCAACGCATCGTCATGACTAGACCGACGACCATCAAGCCGAACCCGATGAGGAAGTTCCAGGCGTTGAGGCTGTTCATCCACGAGATCTTCTCGGCGGCGAGGTAATAAACGATCAACCACAGCAGCCCTGCGAGCATGAACCCGAGCATGATGGCGACGTACCAAACCGGCGACGGACCTGCTTTGACTTTCACAGGAGTCCGACTCGCGGGGTTGATCGTGTAATCGGTCTTCTTCCGGACCTTCGACTTCGGCATGACTTCCTCTTTGGATCTTCAGTACAGGCGCGGTGACACCAGGCGGTGTGAACTACACGCTAACCTAGCGGTCGTGACCGGCGGAAATGCGATCTGGAAGCCGCTGGTCCTGGTTGTGTGCCTGGCGGCGGGAGTCCTGCTCGCCACGACGCGGCTTGCCTCGGACGGAACCGAGTTGAGGAGCACCGACTCCGGCCGGATATCGGACCTGGTCAGAGCCGCGCAGACGGGCGCAGACGCCGCGGAAAACGAGCGCGATGCGCTGGCAGCGCAGGTGGCCGAGCTGCAGAGCAAAGCGGCCGGATCCGATGGGGCTGTCGCCGACGCCCTCGCCGAGGCCGAGGGACTCGCAGCCGCGGCCGCGCTGACGCCGGTCAGTGGTACAGGGGTGACGGTGACGTTGACGGACGCACCGCGTGGAGCAGACGGGAACTACCCCCTCGGCGCACGCCCCGACGATCTCGTCGTCCATCAGCAGGACATCGAGAGCGTTCTCAATGCATTGTGGTCCGCGGGCGCGTCCGCGGTCGGGATGCAGGATCAGCGGATCGTGTCGTCGTCGGCGCCGCGCTGCATCGGAAGCACGTTGCTGCTGCACGGTCGGACCTACAGTCCGCCGTACCTCCTGACGGCGATCGGTGATCCCGCTCGACTCGAGGCGACCCTCGACGCCGAGCCGGGGGTTCGGCTGTTTCGCGAGTACGCGCAGCGGTATGGACTCGGATACAGCGTCAGGATCGACGAGCAGCTGACCGTTCCCGGCTTCGACGGTGCCACCAGCACGCGTTATGCCCGGCCGATCGGTTGATGCCCGCCCACCCGTTATTCGCTTGAACCGCCCCCGACCTGGGCACGTAGTCTCTCGGTATGCGCATCTTGGTCGTCGACAACTACGACAGCTTCGTGTTCAACCTGGTGCAGTACCTAGGCCAGCTCGGCACCGAGGCTGTCGTATGGCGAAACGACGATCCGAACCTCGCCGACCTCGACGCGGTCGCGGCAGCGTTCGACGGAATTCTGCTGAGCCCCGGTCCGGGCACACCGCAGCGCGCGGGTGCGACGATGGGATTGGTGACCGCCAGCGCGAAGACCGCGACGCCGTTGCTCGGCGTGTGCCTCGGGCACCAGGCGATCGGTGCGGCGTTCGGTGGAACCGTCGACCGCGCGCCCGAGTTGCTGCACGGTAAGACAAGCGTCGTCCATCACTCCGGTGTCGGCGTCCTGGCCGGTCTGCCGGATCCGTTCACCGCGACTCGCTATCACTCGCTGACCGTCCTCGAAGAGACGATTCCCGAGGTGCTCGAAGTGACAGCACGAACCGACAGCGGCGTGGTCATGGCGATGCGGCATCGGGAGCTACCGATCCACGGTGTTCAGTTCCATCCCGAGTCGGTCCTGACACAGGGTGGGCACCGGATGTTGGCGAACTGGCTAGAGGTGTGCGGCGACCGACCGGCGGAGTCGCTCGTCGGCCAACTCGAAAACGAAGTAGCCGCCGCTCTGGTCTAGCGCTTCGCGCCTCGTGAGTCCTTTTAGTGGTCCCGCCCTCCGAAAGGACTCACGAGCGGCGTAGCCGCCTACCGCGGAATCCCTACTGTCCCAACGCCTATGGTCACGGTGCCGTTCTTGGCGATCGGCGCACCCGGCGCAGGTGATTGCGTCACGACACGCCCCAGCCGCGGCTGATCGAGCACCGGCTCAGCGGTCTGGATGAGCTGTTCCGCAGCACCGATCCAGCCAGCCGTGCGCAGCGTGCTGATCGCCTCGGGCACCGTCTGATTGGTGAGGTTCGGCATCGGAATCTCGTCACCCTGCGACACCTGGACCCGGACCGTCGAACCCTTCTCCGCAGTGCCACCGCCCGTCGGGTTCGTCGAGATGACCTCACCCTTCGGCTCGGAGGACGCGACCTCCTCGACCTCGACGACGAACCCCGCGCCTTCGAGGTTGGGTCGCGCTGCGTCGATGTTCGTGCCTACCACGGTCGGTATGCGGACCGACTCCGGACCGTCACCGATGGTGATCTTGACCAGCGAATCGATCTTGATGCTGGACCCCTCGGACGGCTTCTGCTCGATGACCTTGCCCTTTTCGGCCACGCTGGAGGGTCCACGTTCGACCGTTGGGTCGAGTCGGAGCCGCGCAGCGTTGAGGGCCTGCGTTGCCTGGTCCTGCGAGAGACCCGACAACCGCGGTACAGCGATCAACTCGGGTCCACGCGAGACTTTCAACGTGACGGTCGAGCCCTTGTCCTTCGGGGATCCGGCAAGAGGACTCGTTGCAATCACCTTGCCTGCAGCGACGCCGTCGTCGTTGAACTCGTCGACTCGGTCGACTTCGAAAGAGAGATCCTCGAGCTGCTTCTGCGCTTCCTGCGCCACCAAGTTCGTGACGTCGGGTACTTCGATTTGATCGTTGCCGGTCCCGAAGACGTCGAATCCCTTGAAACCGACCCACGTGAACATCGCGACGACGATCATCGCTGCCGCAACCAGAGCGCCGATCTTGAGCAGCGGGCGCTTCTTCGGCTCCTCGTCGTCGTCGAGCTCGACTGCGGCAGTGGTCTTCACCGGAGGCTCGGTGCGATACCGGCGCGCAGTGGAATCGACGGCACCGAGGATCGTCGTGCGGTCTTCTTCCGTCATCACGGTTGGAGCGCTAGGCCGCTGACCACCGAGCACACGAATCAGGTCGCTACGCATCTCGGCCGCGGACTGATAGCGATTCGCGGGGTTCTTGCTCATCGCCTTCAGAATCACCGAATCGAGCTCGCGCGGAACACCCTTGTGCACCGACGACGGCAGCGGAGGCTCCTCGCGCACATGCTGATACGCGACGGCGACCGGCGAATCACCCTTGAAAGGTGGTTCGGCAGTGAGGATTTCGAACAGCACGCAACCGACGGAGTAAACGTCGGACCGGGCGTCGACCTGTTCGCCGCGAGCTTGTTCCGGCGAAAGATACTGCGCTGTTCCGATGACAGCGGCGGTCTGCGTCATCGGGCTCGAGCTGTCCGCGATCGCCCGAGCGATACCGAAGTCCATCACCTTCACCGCGCCGGCGCGGTTGAGCATGATGTTCGCCGGCTTCATGTCGCGGTGCACGATGCCGTTGCGGTGGCTGAAATCCAACGCGGCGCAGACGTCGGCGATGATCTCCATCGCGCGTCGCGGAGCCATGGGTCCTTCGTTGCGGACGATGTCGCGCAGCGTGTCGCCTTCGACGTACTCCATCACGATGAACGGCAACGGTCCGGCGTCGGTCTCCGCTTCGCCGGTGTCGTAGACCGCGACGATCGCGGGGTGGTTCAGGGCCGCCGCATTCTGTGCCTCGCGCCGGAAGCGGAGGTAGAAGGTCGGGTCGCGGGCCAGATCGGCGCGCAGCACCTTGATCGCGACGTCCCGACTCAGACGCAGGTCACGAGCCATATGTACTTCGGACATGCCACCGAAACCGAGGATCTCGCCAAGCTCGTAGCGCGACGAGAGCTTGCGCGGTGTCGTGGTCATGGCTGTCCTAGCGTTGGCCGCGGCAATGTGAACGGAGATGGAAGCGTCAAGGGTTTCGGGCCGGTCGTCGTCGGGGGTGGTGGTTCTGCGGCGGTCGTAGTCACGGGCGGGGGAGGTGTTGTGGTCGTGGTCGGTTCGGGAGTCGTCGTCGTTGTGGTCGGCTCAGGCGTCGTGGTTGTCGTCGTTGTGGTGGTGGTTGTCGTCGACTCCGTCGTTGTCGGGCGTTCCGACGTCACCGGCGGAACGACAACCTGCGTCGTCGTCGTCACGTTCGAGGTACTCACAACCGGTGAGGTGCCGTCGTCCGACGTCTTCGCGATCAACCAACCCGCCAGGACGAGTGCAACGAGAAGAGCCGCGGCACCCACGCCGGCGAGCAACTTCTGCGGCATAGACATCCCGCTGCGTGGACTCGGCGGGCGAGAACTCTCCGAATTCCTCCCGGCAGCAGTGTATCCCGTTGGCGGCGCGGCATATTCACGCTGCGCCGACGGCAACACGCTTGTGCTCGGCACCGGTGGCGGTGGCGGTGGCAGCACTCGCGCGGCACCGGTCGGCGCGGGGAAAGGAGCCGTGCCGAGCGAATTGGTCGGTCCGTGGACAGCCGCCGGTGGACCCCCCGTCACCGTTCCAGGTGGCGGCGGACGACGCCCGGCGCGCACAGCTGCGACGGCGTCGGCGAACTCGCCACCGCGCGAGTAGCGGCCTGCCGGATCCTTGGTCATCGTGATTTCGATGAGCTCGCGGACGTTCGGCGGCAGATCGGTCGGCAGTGGTTCGGGTGCTTCGCGGACGTGCTTCATTGCGACGGTGATGGCACCTTCGCCGATGAACGGTCGTTTGCCCGCGAGAGCTTCGTAGCCGACGACCCCGAGTGCGTAGACGTCACTCGCCGACGTCGCGTCCTGGCCGAGTGCCTGTTCCGGGGCAATGTACTGAGCGGTGCCCATGACCATTCCGGTCTTGGTGACCGGCGAGGCGTCGACGGCCTTCGCGATACCGAAGTCGGTGATCTTGATCTGGCCGGTCGGCGTCACCAGGATGTTGCCCGGTTTGACGTCGCGGTGCACGACACCCGCTTCGTGTGCGACCTCGAGCGCTCGCCCGGTCTGCTCGAGCATGTCCAACGCGTGTGGCATCGACAACCGGCCGACGCGTCCGAGCACGGCGTTGAGCGGCTCGCCCGCGACCAGTTCCATCACCAGATACGACGTCGCCGCACCCGACGGGTCGTGCGTCTCGCCGTAGTCGTACACGCCGGCGATACCGTGATGGTTGAGCATCGCGGTCGTGCGTGCCTCGGTGCGGAACCGTTCACGGAACGTCGGATCAGCCGAGAACTCGGCCTTGAGGACCTTCACCGCGACGCGACGATCCAGGCGTGTGTCGATCGCTTCCCACACCTGACCCATGCCGCCGGTTGCGATCAACCGTTGCAGGCGATAGCGATTGGCGATGAGGGCACCGTTGTTCAACATCAGCGCCCCTGCAATCCAGCGGCAAGCACCGCGCGGGCAATGGGAGCCGCCACGGTTGCGCCTGTAGCCGACAGCCCCTTGTCGCCACCGTCCTCGACGATCACCGCGATCGCGATCTTCGGATTGGTCGCGGGGGCGAAGGCGATGTACCAGCAGTTCGGCGGCGTGTTGCGCGGGTCGTTGCCGTGCTCGGCCGTTCCGGTCTTCGACGCGATCTGCACGCCGGGGATGCCTTGCCCACCCGCGTTCTTCTCGGCGTCGATCATCATGTCCGTCAGGGTCGCCGCAACCTCCGGCGAAATGGCCTGACCTGCGGACACGGCGTTGAAGCCGGCGAGGTTGGTGAGGTCGGGTCCGACCAGCTGCGCGACGAGCTGCGGCTGCATCCGGGTGCCGCCGTTGGCAACGGTCGCTGCGATGACGGCATTCTGCAGCGGTGTCAACGCAACGTCACGCTGCCCGATGCTCGTTTGAGCCAGTGCGGCGTCGTCGGGGATGGGACCGACGGTGCTGTCGGCAACCGAGATGGGAATTGCGGGCGCATCGGAACCGATGCCGAACTCTTCGGACTGGTCCTTGACTGCCGCATCCGTCGTCTCGATGCCGAGTTCCGCGAACGCCGTATTGCACGATTTCGCGAACGCTTCCTGCAGCGTCACTGTCGGGGTCGAAGCACACGCTTCGCCGCCGTAGTTCTCCAGCGTTGTCTCGGTGCCCGGGAGCGTGATGTTGGGCGCTGCCGTCACCTGCTTGTCCGGCGTCACGCCACGACCGAGCGCGGCAGCGGTGACGACAACCTTGAACGTCGAACCCGGATGGTAGGTCTGGCTGACCGCTCTGTTCAGCATCGGCTGGTTGGGGTCGGAACTGAGCCGCTCCCACTCGGCCCGCACTTCCTTGCCGTCGTGGCCGGAGAGTTGGTTGGGGTCGTAGCTCGGTGTCGACACCATCGTCAGAATCTTGCCGCTGCTCGGTTCGATCGCGACGACGGAACCGGTGAAGCCCTTCGACGTCAGCTCGTCGAAAGCAACCTGCTGCATCACGGGATTGAGCGTCGTGACGACGTTGCCGCCGCGCGGGTCGCGACCGGAGACCATGTCGAAGAATCGTCGGCCGAACAGTCTGTTGTCGGAGCCGTTGAGCACGGGATCTTCCGCACGTTCGAGACCCGTGCTGCCGTATTGCATCGAGTAGAAGCCGGTGACGGGGGAGTAGGCCTCCGGCGTCGACGGGTACCGACGCACGTACTTGTAGCGGTCGTCCGTCGCCTCGGAAACAGCAAGGACCTGTCCGTCTGCCGAGATCTGGCCACGCTGGCGCGAATACTCGTCGAGCAGCACCCGTGAGTTGCGGGGGTCGGCGCGCAGGCTGTCGGCCTTGATGACCTGAACGTAGGTCGCGTTGGCAAGCAGAGCGACCACCATCACCATTACGGCAACGGCGACTCTGCGCAGTGCGACGTTCATGTCCTCTTCAGCATTTCGGTCGGGGCGTCCGCGATGGGTGCCTGCTCCTTCTTCTTCGGTGGTGCCGGGGCGCGTGCTGCGTCGGAAATCTTGATCAGCAGCGCTAGTAGCAGATAGTTTGCCAGCACCGATGATCCGCCGTACGAGATGTACGGGGTCGTGAGGCCGGTCAGTGGAATGAGCTTGGTCACGCCGCCGACAACGACGAACAGCTGGATCGCGACCGTAAACGACAAACCTGCAGCTAGCAGTTTGCCGAAGCTGTCACGAACGGCCAGTGCTGTCCGGAGTCCGCGCATGATGAAGACCAGGTACAGCACCAGAACCGCCGTCAATCCGACGAGGCCGAGTTCTTCACCGATGGTGGCGATGATGAAGTCGGTCTTCGCTAGTGGCACCTCGGATGGCCGACCGCTGCCGAGACCGGTGCCCGCGATTCCGCCCGTCGCCAGACCGAACAGCGACTGGGAGATCTGCAAGCCGGTGTTGTAGTAGTCCTCGAACGGATCGAGCCAGGTGTCGGTGCGCACGCGGACGTGACTGAAGGCCTTGTAGGCGAAAACGAATCCAACGATCAGCAGTGCACCGCCGATGAGAACCCAGCCGACTCGCGCTGTGGCGATATACAACATCGTGAGCACGGTGCCGAACAGCAGCAGTGACGTGCCGAGGTCCTTCTCGAACACCAACACCGCAAGCGAGACGCCCCACGCGACCAGAATGGGTCCCAGATCGCGGGCGCGCGGGAAGTCCATGCCGAGAAAATGTTTGCCGGCGGAGGTGAACAACTCACGTTTCGCCACCAGCACCGCAGCGAAGAAGATGATCAGCAAGATCTTGGCGAATTCACCCGGCTGGAAACTGAAGCCGGGGAGCAGGATCCAGATCTTGGAACCGTTGATCTCCGAGAACTTCGACGGCAACACCGCGGGGATCGACAGCAGGACGAGGCCGCCCAGGCCGAGGGTGTAGCCGTAGCGGGCGAGGGTGCGGTAGTCACGCAGCACGATGAGCACCGCGAGGAACCCGATCAGGGCTAGGCCTACCCAGAGCACCTGCTGATTGGCGTCGGGCGACGGGATCGGATCGCCGTTGTACTGCGCTTCCTGCGCGTCGGCGAGGTCGAGGCGATGGATCAGAACCAGGCCGAGCCCGTTGAGCAGCGCGACGATAGGCAGAAGCAGCGGGTCGGCGTAGGGCGCGAACCGCCGCACACCGAGGTGCGCGATCGCGAACAAGCCCATGTATGCGAACGCGTACTTGGCGAGGTCCCAGGTGATCGACTGTTCCTGGCTCGCTTCGACGAGCACGAGTGACAGCGTTGTGATGACGACGCCGAAACCGAGCAGCAGCAACTCGACGTTGCGACGATTCGACACCAGTGGCGCAGGTGCGAAGCCACCGGGCGGACTCGGAAAAGACGGCGCCGGAGATGATCTTGCCGAGGGCTCAGGAGACGACATCGGTTAGCCGGGCCTGCAGTCCGTCTGCCCTGGCAGAGCCGACGGTGTGGTCGTAGTTGTCGGTGCGGCCGTCGTGGTCGGCGGGGCTGCGGGATCACCGGGCGGCGGAACCTCACCCGTCGGCGGCGGCAGCAGTTCGGTCGGCGGTGGCGTCGTCGTCGCAGGCTCGCGCTCGGGTTCGCGGGTCTCCGCACGGCACTTCGGCTTGAGCCCGGACTCGATCAACGACTGCAGTTGCGTCCGCGCTTCGTCCAAGGAGCCCGACTGCAGGCCCATCCGCACCGAGCTCTGTGCGGAGTCGGTGAGATCCGACATCTCGAGGACGTCGCAGGACGCGTGCGACTCGTCGGGATCGACGTCGGACACGTTGTCGTTCCTGTCGAGGCAGCCGACACGAGCAACCTTCTCGAACGAGTAACCAGGTACCGACAGCGGAATGCCGTTGAGAATGACGACCTCGCCGTCCTTCTCACCGACGTAATAGTTGCCGCGAATGATGTTGCCTGCGATCACGACTGCGATGACCAGCGCGATCAAAACGCCGAGTGCGACCAACGTCCAGCGCAGCTTGTGACTCTTCTTCGGCGGCGGCTCCGGCGCAAGTGGCAACCGCTTCGGCGTCGCGCGCGGCGGTCGAAGTGCTGCTGCGCGGCCCGCAGCGGTATTCGGGTTCGGCGTGTGCTCTTCTTCTTCACTCGACGCGGCGCCACCGACGATCGGATGACTCTGGCCGTAGTCGAGATCGATGACGTCGGCGACGACGACCGTCACGTTGTCGGGTCCACCGCTGCGCAGCGCCAATTCGATCAAGCGGTCCGCGCACTCGTCCTGCGAGCCGACGCGCATCGTGTCCTGGATGGTCTCGTCGCTGACGACGTCGGAGAGTCCGTCCGAGCACAGCAGATAACGATCGCCGGCCCGCGCCTCGCGCACGGTCAGCGTCGGGTCGATCTCGTTGCCGGTCAGCGCGCGCATGATCAGCGACCGCTGCGGATGTGTGTGAGCTTGTTCGGCGGTGATCCGGCCTTCGTCGACCAGTGACTGCACGAAGGTGTCGTCGCGCGTGATCTGAGAGAGTTCGTCGTCGCGTAGCAGGTACGCACGCGAGTCGCCGATGTGCACGAGCCCGAGCTTCGTCCCCGCGAAGAGGATCGCCGTGAGCGTGGTGCCCATTCCGTCGAGTTCGGGTTCGGCGTCGACCTGATCGGCGATGGATGCATTGCCCTCACGGGTCGCCGAGTCGAGCTTGCCGAGCAGGTCGTTGCCAGGCTCGTCGTCGTCGAGATGGGCTAGAGCCGCGATCATCAACTGCGAGGCGACCTCGCCGGCCGCATGTCCGCCCATACCGTCGGCAAGGGCAAGCAGACGAGCTCCGGCGTAGACGGAGTCTTCGTTGTTCGAGCGCACGAGGCCGCGGTCACTGCGGGCGGCGTACCGCAGAACAAGGGTCACGATCGCAGCTCGATCACAGTCTTGCCGACCCGAACCGGCGTTCCGAGCGGAACGCGGACGGCGGTGGTGACTTTTGCGCGGTCCAAATAAGTGCCGTTCGTCGAGCCGAGGTCTTCGACATACCAATCAGTGCCGCGCGGCGAGATTCGGGCATGGCGAGTCGATGCGTAGTCATCGGTGAGAACCAGCGTCGAATCGTCCGCACGCCCGATCAGAACCGGCTGTGTGCCAAGCGAAATGCGCGTTCCCGCAAGCGAACCCTGCGTCACGACAAGATGTTTAGCACCTTTGTGCCGATTGAACGAGGGCAGCACGTTCGAACTGCGTGAGGCGCGCGGTTGAATCCGGATTCCCGAAGCCGCGTAGATGTCGCTTCGCAGCGTCCGCAGTATTGCCCACACGAACAGCCACAGGACGAGAAGGAAACCCGCTCGAGTCAGTTGCAGGATCAGGCCTTGCACGGCGGTCCACCTCCTCGTTCGGCTCGGACGATTGCTCGGACGATTGCTGTGCCATCCCCCGGCACACGTTCGCGGTGTGCTGATTCGTTGGCAGCATCATATGGTGCGGCGCAAGCTACGCCATCACGATAGGGACGCGGACTCACGATACGGAATCGGCGGGCGATTTCGGACATATTCGAATACGGATCGCCGCAGCGGGCGGAGTCGAAGTTCAGACGATCCGAATGAGGATTTCGGAGTGGCCCGCTCGGATCTGATCGCCGTCGGCAAGCTGCCATTCCTGCCCGACCTGAGAGCCGTTGACCATCGTGCCGTTGGTCGAACCGAGGTCGAACAGCATCGCGATCTGGCCGTCCCAGCGGATCTCGAAATGGCGACGCGAGACGCCGGTGTCGGGCAGCCGGAACTGTGCGTCCTGGCCACGACCGACGACGTTGTTGCCGTCGCGAAGCTGGTAGGTCCGGCCGCTGCCGTCGTCGAGCGCGAGGGTCGCGGTGTAGGAGGCACCCGCGTGACCGTACGCGGGCTCGGCGTAGCCAGGCTGCTGGCCATAGCTTTGATCCTGGTAGCCGCCCTGCTGGCCGTAGCCGGGATCCTGGTAGCCCTGGTCGGCGTAACCCTGCTGAGCTGGCTGGCCGTAGCCGGGATCGGCGTAACCCTGCTGGCTGTACGCCTGCTGGCCGTAGCCGGGGTCTGCGTAGCCCTGCTGGCCGTGGCCCTGATCCGCGTAGCCCTGCTGGCCGTAGGCCTGGTCGGCGTAACCGGGCTGACCGGGCTGACCCGGCTGACCGTAGCCCTGGTCCGCGTAGCCCTGCTGGCCATAAGCCTGATCGCTGTACTGCTGACCCTGGTCGGCATAGCCGCCCTGCTGGTCGTAACCGTTCTGGTAACCCGCACCGTAGGGCTGCTGTTGGTCGTAGCCGTTCTGGTGCGGCTGCTGGTATGCGCCGTTCTGATATCCCGGCTGGGCGTACCCACCCTGCTGCTGTGGGTAATCGGCTCGCCCGCGCTGCCGGTCCGCGTCGGAGGGGTCCGCGGGCTCACGGCTTCCGTCGTAGCCTGAGTTCTGCGTCATTGGGCCAGCTCCTGGTTGGGGTGTCGCGGGTGGTCGGTTGGTCGCGGGGGATTGTCCGGCATCGGGGTCGACCCGGCCGGACGTACGAAACTGCCCGGTGTGCAGCGACGGCGACGCCTCGAATGCGACGTGGATATCGCCGTAGGTCTGCCAGCCCTGTTCCCGGATGAAATCCTCGAGGTGGCGCGAGAAGGCTCGCACACTGAGGTCGTGATCGGCTGCCAACTTCTCGTGGTCCGACGTATTGATGGTGATGACGTAGCTGTTGGGAGCCAGTAGGTGGCCGCCCTCCAGTTCCTGCACATGGTCGGTCGCCTCGTGTTGCAGCGCGACCTCGACTTCTGCAGGTACGACACTGCCACCGAACACTCGGGCGAAAGCATCGCCAACGGCGCCCTGTAGCTTTCGCTCGAAACGCTGAACGATTTTCACGGCGGCCTCCCTTCGCGCGGGTTCATCGGAGTACCCCGCGAGCGTGTCGCGGGGTGCGAGCAGTTACGGCCATGATATCTATCATTGTCCACACCCGTAACACCTCGACGCGGAAGTCCCTCCAACAGGCGTTTCGGTAGCTGCCCTGCAGTCGTGATAATGTTCGGCGGTCGCTCGGGCGAGTGGCGGAATGGCAGACGCGCTGGCTTCAGGTGCCAGTGTCCTTCGGGACGTGGGGGTTCAAGTCCCCCTTCGCCCACAACGAGCAGTTCCACGAACTGCGGTGCATTAGGTCACGAACTCAAAAGAGGTCGTGACCTTTGTGTTTTGCGCTGGGCGCGATAGAACAAGCGTTGAAGTAGTCGGAAGCGGCACCCGTGTCTCGACTCATCCGACCACCACTACTGCTGGCTCGCTGACGGCGGTTTGGTTGTCGGTGCCGCCGGTTACGGTTGCATATCTACTTCTTCGAGGGGAAAGGCGCCGAGTACGTGGGCCGACGGTATTCAATTGAGTTGTCCGAGCTGGGCCGGACCTATGAACTCGCCTCGGCCGCGCCGCTGGCGGCGCTGGCGGCGGCGCTGCGGTCAATAGATTCGGGTCCGGTCGTCTTTATCGGTACCGGGGGGACCTTGACGCTCGCGGCGTTCGCGGCCCAAGAACACATGCGCCGAACCGGGCAAGCCGCGACCTCCCTGACTCCTTTGGCGTTCGTCGCGAACATTGGCACGAATATTTGCGCAGCGATTGTGATGTTTTCAGCGCGGGCTCGACATCCGGACATCGCGGAGGCCGCCCGCGCTGCACGCGAGCAATCGATCGGTCCCGTCGTACTTGTGACACAGCGGACGGTAGATGATCTTGATCCGGCGCTTTCAGTATTCTTCGACCGAATCGTCACAGTGCCTGCCGTGACGTCGGACGGCTTTCTCGCCACTAACAGCCTGCTGGCAATGACGACTGCCTGGGTGAGCGCAGCGGGCTACCTGCTTCCCAGCACGCTTAATTACATACAGAAAGCGCCCGATGAAGTGCTCTCGCCCAAGATTGGCCGCATCGTCGTGCTGCACGGAGCCGAACATCGGTTAGCTGCGTGGGACTTCGAGACGCGAATCAGCGAAAGCGGTGTCGCGGCCGTCCAAGTCGCCGATCTTCGCAGCATCGCACACGGCCGCCATGTCGGATTGGCCCGTGAGGGTCAGCAGACGGCGCTGCTCGTGATCAAAGGTCCCGAGAGCCGCAAACTGGCCGCTCAAACAGTTGCGTTGTTACCGCCGGTCCACCAGATCACGATCCTGGACACGCAATCTGAATTTCCGGCCGGCGCACTCGATTGTCTCGTCGGAGGAATGCACCTTTTCGGTCGCCTCGCGACAGCACACCAGATCGACCCCGGGCGCCCAGCGGTTGCCGCCGCTGGCCGCCGCCTTTACCACCTGAAATGGACCCATCAATCGTCGCGGATCGCATCAAACACCAAGCAGGAGGCGGTCTCCCGCAAACTACTCGCCGCGAACATCCCCCGAGGTTCCGATACGGGGCGTCAACTGTACGCACGCCATTTCGATTCTTGGCTGGTTCGTGCGGAAAGTGTAGTGGCTACCGGTGTTGTTCTGGACTACGACGGTACTTGCTGCACCACGTCCGGCCGACTTGAACCGCTACGCCCCGAGGTGACCTACGAGATTATTCGCCTTCTCGAACACGGTGTCGCCGTTGGCTTTTGCAGTGGGAGAGGCCGTTCGTTGCACGAATCGCTACGACAGTGGGTACCTCCGAGCTTGTGGGTCCATGTCCGCATTGGGATGTACAACGGCGGTCTTATTCAAGGTCTCGATGACGATGTCGCGCCGCGATGTGATAGCGACGGTGTGCTAGGTGAGTTGTCCGAGCATCTGCAATCGACGCTCGTCGGCACCGGCTTCCGTGTGACCGGGCGTCTCGGTCAAGTCACGATCGATGGTGACGGACCGACGACTCTGTCGTGCGTAGCTGTGGAGAACATCGTCCGGTCGATCGTTGCTGCATCGGGCGCGCAGCTCAAGGTCCACGCGAGCGGACACAGCCTGGATGTCGTCCCCACGGCATCGTCGAAACTGAATATCATCGAATCGCTACACGGCGACGCGACAAAGATCATCGCAGTCGGTGACAGAGGGGGACTGGGTGGCAATGACTTCGAGCTGCTTGCGAGCGTCGGCATCGGCTTGTCGGTCGATGAGGTTTCGGCAGATCCTGATCGCTGCTGGAATGTCGCCGCGCCCGGCCGCAAAGGTCCGGATGCACTTGTGTCCTACCTCCGGGCAATCACCGCAGCCGATGGCACTGCGACCGTTCGTCTCGACGAGCTGCTGGCGTGAGCCCGGACCGTCTGGGCTACAACGATGAAGACAGAGCTTGCAGGGGAGCTTCTGAGTGCGGTCGTCGACCTTGGAGACGATCTTGACTCGATTCTGCCTCGGCTAGAAGCAAAGGCTGCGTGGAAGTGGGACAGTTACGAAGGATTCCGGGCGGGTCAGCGGTTTCTGGAAAGTCTGGCCCGGTGGCTGCAGGAATTCGAGGAGCCTGCACGCCGACGGTGGCTGGAATTCGTTCTCGAGACGATGGTATTCGTGAGTGCACATGAGCTTGATCACCTCATCGCGACGGCATACGAAACTGTCCTTCGGCCTGTGTTCATTCGCCGAACCGCGGAACGGATCGGGCTACCCCATCACCGGATTGCCGAAGTGACGGCATCTCTGGAATTTCGTGAGGAGCAGCGTCGGACACTGATCGTCGGACTGTCCGACGGCGCACGGCTCGACCAGCTGCGACGATCGAACGTCGATCTGTCTCACGAGCAGTACGCCGCCACGGTCCACAGCGCCAGCGATCGTGCAGCTGAGTTGGTGGAGAAGCTCGACAATGCGCTGGCAATAATGGAGTCGACTGCAGAACGGGCGTTCTCGCACGTCGTGCTTGTCGATGATTTCTACGGCAGTGGTACTAGCCTTATCAACTGGAGCGTCGAAGACGCCGACGGCAACCGTCGGCTAAAAGGAAAGATCGAGAAGTTCCGCTGCGCGATTGCCCAGGTCGCCAACGCTGGCAATCATCCGCCGCTACTCGAAAAGAACTACGACGCAACGATTCTGCTCTACATCGCGAGCGAGGAAGCCGCAGATCATATCCGGAAAACTTTGGCCGAAGCGAAGTTGCCGTGGGACCTGCGGGTGATGCAATTGATCCCGCGGTCGAGCAAGATCACCGATCCGGAGCTGTTAGCAGATTGCCGGAAATTCTGGGATAGCGACCTCGAAGACGAGCACAAGAGCTATGCCGCCCTGGGATATCGTGACTGTGCATTGCCTCTGGTGTTGCATCACAATGCGCCGAACAACAGCGTGTGTCCGCTCTGGGCAGACAGCACCGGGCGTGGCGACAAAAACCGCCACGCTCTATTCCCCCGGTACGAACGGCACCACAAGGATCGGCCATGAGAGGGCCGTCGAATCCGTTTCGCAGTCGGCACAGCGACACCCCAGGTGAGCACAAGGAGTTCGCACGATCCTTCGCGCCACAGATGTTGCAAGTCCTGCCGGCGCAGCCGTGGCATCAACTCCTCGTGATTCGCAGCGCCCCGGGTGCGGGAAAGACGAGCTTGATGAGGGCGCTGAGCGCAGACACACTTGCCTGGATCTCGCGACATCCGACTGTCGTCAAACCAACTTATGAAGCGTTATGCGATTTCGATGCGATCGGCGAGGAGGGTCCCCAGCTGCTGGGCGTAAGGGTCAATCTTAAGTACGACTTTTTGTCGCTAGCAGATGTCGGGGGCGACGCCGAGCACCAGCAGCGCATCCTCAACCGACTACTCGACGCGAGAATAGTTAGCGCGCTTGTTCGCGCGGCACTCGTCGTTGCCGGCGAGCCGCCTGAGAGGGCATCGGCCGTCCAGATCAAGGCCGATCCCGACAACGTACGTGCAGTTACGGCCCTTCGACGCATGGGTGGCCCTAGCGGAACGCAGCTCTTGGCAGCTTGCGAGGTAGCGGAAAACGAAATCCTCGATGTCCTCGATCGGTTGGTAGTTCGCGGGCATACGCTGCCAGACGGGCATCAACATGTCTACGCGTTACAAGCGCTCAGCGGTGCACGAATCTTCGTGGCAGCGAGAGAGTTACGAATGCTGCCCGTAATCATGCTGGATGAGGGCCAAAGCCTTTCGGCCAATCAGCGTAGCCGACTGCTGACTGAACTTAGCGACCGCGAGACGACAGTCGCGCGGTGGGTCGGGGTCCAATCCCGCGCGATGGCTGACAACGAGCTAATCGGCGCTGGGCAAGCGGGGCGCGACTACGAAATTATCGAGCTTGAGTCCTTCTCCCGCGAACGCACCGGCCGCTCATTCGACGCCAGCAGTCCAGTCCAACGGATGACCCCGACGCGATATCGGGCGATGCTGATCGACATTGCCGACAAACGGGGCAATCTAGCGGTCTCTCGACTCGGGGTCGGCGAGGAGTCCTTCAGCGGATTCTTTCCGACCGAGGACGACGAAGAACTGGCGCGAAAGTTCGAAACTGCCGCCGACTCCCTCGCCTCTGAATTGCAAGCATTGACGCTGGGCTCGAACCGCTACATCAAATGGCTCAACGGCGCCGAGCAATGGCGCGGAAGGGATCGGTTGGCTCGGCTCGCCGAAATCGGCGTTCTGATCGCACGCGACAAGGCGCGCCATCAGCAGGAGCTGTTCTTCGATGAAATGGCGTTGCCACAAGAAGAAATCGGGCGCCGGGGGGACAGTTCGCTGCGCGAAGCTGCGATGCTCGCGGTATCGAACCGATTTGACCTGCCTTACTATCATGGCACCGACGCCCTAGCGCGCTTGGCCAGCTCGAACATTGAACAATTCCTTGAGTTGTCCGGTGACCTTTTCGCCCACCTGCAGGTCCGTGCAAGGACGAACAAAGCAGTCGAGTTGGACGCCGCGACTCAAGATCGGATCGTCCGACGAGCTAGTGACCGCTACTGGAACCAACTCGACAGACTTCCGGACGGATTCCTGATCCAGCGACTCATCGAAAAGATCGCCGATCTTGCGGCGACAGAGGCGGCGAAACCGACGATTCCGTACCCGCCTGGTGTGACTGGAACCGCGTTGAGCATGGCCGACCAACGCCGGTTAATTGACCCGAAGCAACGGGCGCGACATCCTGGCGCCGACCATTTGCGACGTGCCCTCGCGAGCGCGATCGCGCATAACGTCGTGTGGATTGAGCTCGACTACAGCGTCAAGGGTGATCGCTGGATGGTGATCTACCTCAATCGTCTGCTTTGCCCGCGATTCCATCTGCCACTGCTGCTGGGCGGTTTCCGAGAAAGGAAGCTGCGCGCTATGGCCGAGTGGCTCGTCGACCCGAGCACGTTTGCCGAGCAAGGGCGACTCCTGTGACCGCAGCTCCGCCGCTGCTTCAATGGCGCGATCCTGTCATGGCCTCGGACGACCCGGATGGTGAGAGCGCTGTCGATTCGCTGTTGCGCGCAGGATTCGAGTCGCCGGAGTCGGCGCTGTTCGTGCTGTCCGAAGGGTTTGACCCGCGATGTCTCAGTGCGCTGCGACGATTCGTCGCAGCTGTCGGTGTTCCGCGAGTTGTTGCTGTTGATCCGCAGCCGCCGAGTTCACCGGGAGAGTCGCTGACGCTGCGCCACCGAGAGCAACATACCGCCGAGCTGAACGATCTAGTGGGCGACCGTTTGGTGCGCTTGCCGTACCCAGAAGTTCACGACGCATCAAGTGTGGGGCGAGTGCTAGCTCAGCAGCTGACCGATACGTCCATGCTGGAAGGTGTCACCGCAGTTGCTTTCGACGTCAGCGCATTCCCCACGTCGTTGTCCTTCCCACCGTTGCGGGCGTTGCTCGATGTGTGTGGGCAGGAGGGAGCGCCGAGCGAATTGCAAGTTCTCGTCACCGCAAACCCACAGCTCGACCACAGTATCCACAAAGCAAGTCTCGGTGTGCCGCACATGCTGGCGGGCTTCCGACCGCGAGGCACTGATAAGCGAGTGCGGGTGTGGACGCCGGTGCTCGGCGTGAGAGGCAAGGACACGCTTAGCCGTATCGCCGAATTCATCGGCCCGCGGGAGGTATGCCCGATACTCCCATTTCCCGCGTTGGATCCACGACTTCCGGACGAGATTCTTGACGTCCATCGCGAATTACTCCTGGACCGATACGAAATCGGGCCCAACAATCTGATCTACGCCGCAGAAGGGAATCCGTTCGATCTGTATCGCACGCTTGCAAGATTCAACACCGACTACAAGACAACACTGGAACCGCTAGGCGGTGCCCTGGTACATATCAGTGTGCACGGCAGCAAACTGCTGAGCATTGGCGCGCTGCTGGCTGCCTACGAGTTCGAGCTGCCGATCGTTGCGATGCGAGCAAATCGCTACAGCGTGGCCGACGACCAGTACGTCGATGAAACGCGCGCCGGCGACCGCCTCACCGCGCTGTGGTTACGAGGTCAGCCGTACGTTCGCTGATGAACGGGTCCGACGACAGACACATCGCACACGCCACATCCGATCCTGGATGTGGCAGCGCGATGTCGAATTGGGTTTGCGAAGATAGTCCTCGGGCCGCTAACTGCGCCCGGACCGCGTTCGCTGGCGCCGCCGTCATTCCCCGGGCTCCTATGTGCTCGCACGATGACGCCGCGACTGCCTGGCCAAAATCAAGCGCGGCGCCTATGCCGCGCGTCGAGAGTTCACCGCGTGTGGAAACGAAGTGTAGAAAACCCGAAGTCACCCAGTCGCCTGCGCCGGCGCTGTCGACTATCGCGCACGTGTGCGCTCGGCGACGGCGCCAAGACTGACCGACGGTGCGCCATAGCAGTCCCTCCGCGCCCTCGGTTCGGATCTGGACCTGGCCCAAAGGTCCATCGTCAACTAGCACCGGCAGCCTTGAATTGCAGCTGCTGCTGAACTTTACGATCGAGGCGATCTGGATCGCCCGCGTCGTCAGCTGTTCCCTGCCGACGCCGTTTGGCTCAAACATGACGATCCCGCCCGAGGCGCGAACGAGCTCGGCGGTTGCCAACGCCGCTGCGCTGGCACGGTCGAAGAAGAACGTCGCCGGCGTAGGGGAACACACCTCCCTTACCGTGTCGGTCGTGATTGGGCGGAAGCTTGCAGATGGGCGCCGACAATGGAGACAGCTGAACAGATAGCGGGGCTCGCGAGCATTGGTGACGTCGTGAATGAGGACTGGAGTGCGGACCTCGGGATCTAGTTCGACATGCTCGACGCCGACGCCGAACGCCCGCATTTCCGCTTGGATCAACCGGCCTGCCGGATCGGAACCGATTCGCACCGCCAGGTCGACCTGGCCCCGTCCGAGCCACGCAAGGTTTGAGGCGACATTCGCCGCAGTTCCGCCGGTGCGGTGGGAAATCACGGTGGAGTCATCGACGCAGACATCGACGACGGTGTATCCCGCGCAAACAACCCGCTGATCGGCCATTCAAGCCCCTTCGACGATCCGCTACCGAGACGGGATCTAATCATGCCAGCATCAATGCGACTGTTGGTCAGGTATTATTTTACGATACATTGTTTCATTTATCCGGGAAACGGTTCACTCGGCGAGGGAGGCGTGACCGCGATGAGCGTCAACACTTCCGAGTCCATGGCTCGCGGCCGTCCGCGGCGAGCGGAACCAGCCGAGCCCTCCGGTTACCGGATGACGCAGCGCACTCGGCGCGAAATCGACCTCGCACGTGGGTTTTTCGGCTTCGGTAGCACGCAGCAAGTCATCGACGAGGCCGTCCACGCATATCTGTCGCACCTGCGCGTTACAGACGCTCGATTCAAGGTCGCCGTCGAGGAGCTCGCAGCGAAGATCGCCGAAGAACGGCCTCGGCTACTTGAGGATTAGGATGGCAACAGCTGAATGGAGGCCCGGTCCAGTAGGTGCTTTCGGACACTCCGCCTGAGCACGGGCGATCGTGAAACGTGTAGGACAGACACCGGGCGGCGCCCTTCATCGGTAACTGATCGGATGTCAGCCTTCCGACAAGCCGAAGTCCGCGACGTCGATGTGATGTCGCTCAGACGAGCAGACTGATTGTGCGGCGGGCCGCTGCACAATCGGCCAGATATTTATCGGCGTCCAAGACAATTTGCGGGCGCGCGCGGCGTCGGCGGCCGGGGTCAAACTTTTCGGCACACGCAACGGCGCGGTTCCATGTCAACCATGGGCCGGTCGAGCGACCGCACGACGAGCTCAAACTTGGGGCTACTGAAACAGCAGGGTCGATTCAGTGATCGCCAAACGCGGGTTGCGTCGCGTCATCATCGTCGTTATCTGGAGGTCGGGGGAGCCTCGCTGGACGAAATCGGGTTCTTCGGTGGACGCCTCGGGGACAGGGTGCCGCTGGTCAAGTATGACGTCACTGTTGTGCCTCCGGAGGAGATGACGACTTCGTGATTCTTGAGGACGGCCGAGGTCTAAGCCGCGACGATTGTTCGTCGCCAGCCAGCGCGGTATTGGTCGGATGGGGCCGTGATTGTCGATGGGCGCGCTGCTCGGAGCTGATTGACCAGATCGCTAACGATCAACGACATTCTCGGTAGCTAAGTCGGGTGTATGGTGCCGCGGGTCGGCATAGCATGCGTCCCGCCACCGGTCGCTCGAAACCTTGCTTTTTCGTCGGAAAGTTGTCCACGGGTAGGTCTGGGGATCGGTGTTTTACTTTCTGGCCGGTTCTGGTTGCGCGGACTAATCACCATGGCGGACAAGGAGCTTCGGAGGCCTTATCGCGGGAACAACGCGAAGATCGCCCTGTTACTCGAACCAACGATTGCAACGGTCGACCACCCAGGCGTTGACTCGGTGGTCACGATAGCGAGCCGGGCCGATGAGTGATCGAGCACTGAATGGCGGGATTGCACAGTAAGGATGCTGCTGGTGTCTCGGTGGTTGTGAGCGTATTAGGCAAAGGAAGCGCCAGTCCAGATTAGTGATCGGGGGAATGCGACCCGTCCTACTGACGTGACCACCACGGGCGCCGACCGACTTTCAAGACAGTCAACGGCAGCGAGCGCCGCCCATTCGATGAGTACCTGCTCGCAAAGGATTGGAAGTGCTCCGACGTGTTCGGCGCCACGAGACCGGCTATTTGCCAGGTTACGGTCACGCCATTCGCCGCTGCTCGTTCGCCGACGCGCGTTAAGCGGCGGACTGAATTCCGACTGCAGTCTGTGTTCGAGGGCAAGGCCGCAGTGCGCAGAGAGAACATTGCTTCAATTCCTTTCGTAGGCTACTGATTTCGATGGCCTCGAATGTGTGACACCTTCACTGGTACAGCGCCCGAGCGGACGGCGTGCCGTGGACAAGTGGGTCCAAGCAGCTGTTTTGCGGGACGATGTCGGTAACCCGCCGCCGTGGCGGCGATGCTGAGTGTGAGGATTCGTGGGATGAGCGGTGTGGAATCTCGGGATCGTCCCGCCGAGTTCATGTCTCGAAAAGATTTCGGCGAGGCGCTGACCCGTCGAGCGCAACGGCTGGATCTGTCGCAGACCGCGATCGCACGAGAATCGAAGCGGCGCGGCGAGCTGATCCGGGCTGGGACGCTGGCGAACTGGATGGTCGGCAACTCGGTGCCGTCGGTGAACCTGACCGACCAGTTGCGGACCTTGTTGCGGATCTTGCAGGTCCCCGAGACCGAGATCGGGGAGTGGGTACAGGCCGCACGCCGCATCGGGGAAACTCCGAAACCCGGTGCGGCGATCGACTCGCCGTGGCCGGGCCTGGCCTCTTTCGCGCCCGACCAGGCCGAGGATTTCTACGGTCGCGACGACGTGCAGCAGCGGCTTCGCGCTGCCGTGGCCCGTGCATGGGAGGACACCGCGTGCGGCATCGTCGCCGTCACCGGCGCGTCCGGGGCCGGAAAGACGTCGCTGCTCACACCGTGCTGCGCACCGGATTGTCACCGAGCGTCAGGTTCACCCCCGGTGAGGATCCGGACGGAGCGCTTCGGGCGGCGCGCGCGCAGCACGAAGCGGGCAGTGAACAGTTGGTGGTGATCGTCGATCAGTTCGAAGAGTTGTGGACCCAGTCACCGGATGGTGGCGCCTGGGCACGTCCACAACGGCGCGGCAGTGCGGCCAGTCAGCAGCAGTTCCTGCAGGAGCTGTCCGTGTGGGCCCGGCAGCCATCGGTCGCGGTCGTGGTCGCGTTGCGCGCCGACTACTACCCGGATGCGTTGGGCGAACCGGTGCTGTACGCGGCGATCACTCGATCACACATTCCGCTCGCCCCGATGACATGGGAGCAGCTCAAACAGGTCATCGTCGAACCCGCGGCCCGTGGGGGCCGGGATTTCGTCATCGATCCCGCGCTGTTGACCCGGCTACGTGACGACCTGGAGGTTGGCGACGGCACCGCGGATCCCGGGATCCTGCCGCTGCTGTCGCACGTACTGCGCGCGATGTGGGAACGGGTTGATTGGACAAAGGTCACCAAGACCGCGCGGAGACTGACCTACGAACATTACGACCGCACGGGCGGCGTACGCCACGCGGTCGCGCACAGCGCGAACGAGGTGTACGACGCGCTCAGCGAGGATCAACAGAGGCTCACCCGCCGGTTGATGACCCGCGCGGTCGTCGTCGGTGAACAGTCTTTGGCGCGGCGTCGCGTCGCGATCGCCGAACTGAACTGGACCGATGTCACCGACGAGCACATCGATGTCGTCCTCGAGCGATTCGTCGCTCGCCGGTTGATCACCGTGACCGCCACCGGCTATGAACTCAGCCACGAAGCGTTGTTGACTGCATGGCCCACCTTGGCCAAATGGATCGAAGACAACCGCGCCACGATTTGGCGTCACCGCCGACTCGGTGACGAAGCCCAGGACTGGGATCGGCGTGACCGCCCCGAAAGCCACCTGTTGACCCCTGGACGCACCGAGGAGTTCGCCGAGTGGGCGGGTCGCGACGACATCGCTGCCGACCTGAACACCGTCGAAACCGAGTTCGTCGCCGCCAGCGTAGCGCACACGAACCGGCAACGCGACCGTGAACTCGCTCAGCTCGAACGCGAACGCGAACACACCCGCCAACTCCAGCAGGGAGTGCGGCTCCGCACCAGACTGCTCGTCGTCGCGGTGATCGCCATCGTGTGCGCGGCCGCGGCCGGAGTCGGGTTCGCAGTCAAGAATAGCCAACTCAACACCACCAACGCACAGGCCTGGTCCCGGCAGGCAGCGCTGCAATTCCAACTGCTGCGCGACCGCGACCCCGGGTTGGCGCAGCAACTGGCGTTGGCGGCCTACAAGATTTCGCCCACCGTCGAGGCTCGCTCGGCGTTACTGGACTCCACCGCCACCCCGACCCCGGTGCGCACCCCCACCGTCCCTGGCCCAGCCGCGATGGCCGTCAGCGATGACGCCAACTTGATGGCGGTGACCGGCAACGACGGGAAGGTGCGTCTGTTCGATCCGCAGCACCCGGGACGACCTGCGCTCGCCACGATCGAGGCGGCGCAGGAGAACCTGCATACCGCTGCATTCCGGCCGGGGCGGCCCTTCCACCTCGCAGTCGGCGGCGTGCACGGTGCCAGTCTGTGGGATCTCACCGACCTCCAGAACCGCAAGCAACTGGCCACGTTCGAGGGCAGCGTCGACGACCTGGACTGGTCGCCGGACGGGGGCGAACTGGCTGCGGGCACCGACACCGGCACCGTGCGGTGGAGCGTCGACCCATCCGGGACCGTTGCGGTGTCCGCGGCGCCGCTCGACGCGGACACCGCCGCCACCTATGCGGTCGCCTACAGCCCCGACGGCAGATTCTTGGCCGTCGGCGGCAACAATGCCACGGTCCAGGTGTGGTCGCGTGCTGTGCCCGTACCCGTCCTGCTGGGCAGCTACCCGATGCGCGCAGCGACGCACGCGTCCTCGACCTCGCGTTCGACCCCGGCTCGACGAGCTCGCGGTCGGCTCCCGAGCCAACGAGGTCACCGTTCTCGACCTCACCGACCCCACGCGTCCACGCGATATCGCGCACCACACCGGATTCACAAGCTACGTCAACGGCGTCGCCTTCAGCCCCGACGGCAGCCGAATCGCAGCAGCGAGCTCGGACAACAACATCCGGCTCGTCGGACTCGACTCCACCACCGACCCGGTCACGCTGCCCGGTGCCGCCCCAGTGACTTCGGTCCGATTCCTCAACGAGGACACCGTGATCGGGACTCGTACCGACGGATTCATCGATCAATGGCCGCTACCTGGGCCGGTCACACCATCGCTGCGTGGTCGGATCTTCACCCTGCCCGCCGACACCGCAGGTCGCACCGCGCTGGTCGGGCTCGCCCCCGACCGAGACGCTGACGGGGCGATCCTGGAAACCGCGAACATGCTGCGGATCTTCGACATCGCCGACCCACGGCATGTTTACGAACGCGCACCCGCGATGAAATTCGACGGCGCCGAATACCTCTCAGGAGTCGCCGCCATCTCCGATGACGGCCAAGTCGCGGCCGCGGGCACCGCCAACGGCACCGTGTACACCTGGGACCTGAGCCAACCGGTGCCCCAGCGAACGGGCGAGCCGATCGCGGGCGCCACCGACAGTTTCGTCGGAGCCCTCGCGATGACCCCGCACGGCGAACTACTCTTTGCAGCCTCGTCCGACAGTATGAAAGTCACCGTGATCGACCGGTCCGACACCAGTCGACCCCGTCCCGTGCGGATGCTGGACAACGGTGACCTCGTGCAACTGCTTGCGGTCAGTAGCGACGGTCAACTACTGGCTGTGGCGACCGCCACCACCATCAACATCTGGGACCTGGGTGGCGGGGTCGAAGCCATCCACCAGATCGGGACCCTCGGCGGATTCAAGGACACGATCAGTGTCGTGGAATTCTCTGGACGACTGCTCGCTGCGGGAAGCGAGGATAAAACGATCCGGCTCTGGAACCTCACATATCCGAGCGCGACCCAAGAGGTCGCTCAGGTCAGCGGGCCCGCGGGCGCGGTGATGTCGTCGCTGACCATCAACACGCAGGCAACCCGGATGGCTGCAGGGATCGGCAACGACCAGATCTGGGTGTGGGACATCACCAACCCCACTGTGCCAACCGAATTCGCGGTCCTCTACAGCTACGGGAGCAGGGTCAACGACGTCGCCTACGGCCCGAACGGCGACAGCTTCACAGCTGGCGGTCCCGATCGGACCCTACGCACTTGGAGCACCGATCCCGATGCCGTGACCGAACAGCTGTGCTCCCACACCGCCGCGATCCTCACCCGCGACGAATGGACCCAACACCTGCCCGGCGTGCCGTTCACAGCGCCGTGTCCGGCTGCCGCTTCGTGAGATCCTCGCTCGATGCCGTCACTAGCCGCGCTGGACCTGAGCAATCTCGGTACCCGCGTCGGGGATCGAAAGAAGCCGGCATCGGCGAAAAGATCATTGTGGGTAAAAAGAGTTTCGCGGTCGTATCTCTAGGTACTTTTTTCTCGCAGGCACTTGCTTGTGAAGTGCGCGGGTGTGGCCGTCGATTCCAGCGGCACCACCTTCGTCAGCGAATTCGGCAGCCAATTCGGCGCCGGCAACCTAAAATACCTACGCAACACTGACGCCACTCCCACCCTTCTGCAGGGTGGTCTGCAAGACCCCGAGGGCCTCGCCATTGACACCGCCGGCAATCTGATCTTCGCCGAGCTGCGCGGAGGAACCATCAAGATGCTGCCCAAGAACTAGCTTCCTCACGACTGCTCCCTAACGCCCAGCTCCTCTGACGCCCGAGCCCGCCATGTTCCGGCCGGCGGCCGGTGCCGTCTGCATCTATTCCCAACTGGGCGTTGTCCTCGCGGAGGACTGCGATTGTCGACTTGCTCGGAAATCTGCGTGGCCACACGCTGTGACCCCACTTGCCGGTGCCGCCGGAATCGGCGAACAACAGCATCGACTCTTCCGCATAGCCGCGGGGTTCGCACTGTCCAACATTGCATGAACTGGCACGTCAGCGAGAGCTGTTGCTAGTTCGGCCCCTTTCGATTCCCAGCACCCTCCGCGCGGGCAGTGACCACTGATGAACGTGAGTGTGACCGCGAGGTCGAGAACGATCTTGCCTGGATTGTGTCACTGGCCATTGGTGTTGAGCCACGGCGCAACGGGTTCGAGCGCGGCTACCCAGCCCGTGACGCGTCGCGCGACATCTTGAGCGGTGAGGCCGACCTCGCGGTGGATCTGATCCCGCGAGGCGTGTTCGAAGAATCGCTGTGGAACTCCGAGGTCGCGGCTGGGCACATCGAGACCTGCGGCGCGCAGCGCAGCAGACACCGCCGATCCGATGCCGCCCTGGACGCCGCTGTCCTCGATCGTGACGACAAGTCGAAAGTCCTCGGCGAGCTTGACCATCGCATCGTTCACTGGGAGCACCCACCGCGGGTCGACGACGGCAGCGGAGATGCATTGGCTCGCCAGGCGGTCGGCAGCATCCAGTGCGAGCCCTGCGAACGGGCCGACGGCGACGAGCAGGACGTCGCCGCTTCGCTGTGTCGGCATGCGGAGCACGTCGACACCGTCGAGTCGCTCGACCGCCGAGATGTCCTCGGCGACAGCACCCTTCGGGAACCGCAGCGCGGTGGGTCCGTCGTTGACGGCCAGTGCTTCGGCGAGCTCTTCGCGCAGTGACGCGGCATCGCGCGGGGCCGCAACGCGCATCCCCGAAACGATGCCGAGAATGGAGAAGTCCCACATGCCGTTGTGGCTTGCCCCGTCGGAGCCGGTTACTCCCGCCCGATCGAGTACGAGGGTGACGGGCTGCTTCAGCAGCGCCACGTCCATGAGCAGCTGATCGAAGGCACGATTGAGGAACGTCGAGTATATGGCGACCACGGGATGCATGCCGCCGAGTGCAAGGCCAGACGCCGACGTGACTGCGTGCTGCTCGGCGATACCGACGTCGAAAAGGCGGTCAGGGAATCGGTTGCCGAAGGCGGTAAGTCCGGTGGGTCCCGCCATCGCGGCGGTGATCGCGACGATGTCGTCGCGCCGTTCGGAGTGCTCGATCAACTCCGACGAGAAGACCGACGTCCAGTCCTGCGACAACAGGCCGGAGGCGATCGCTTTTCCGGTCAGCGGATCGATCGGACCGCATGAATGCATCTGGTCGGCTACGTTGTTCTCCGCGGGCGCGTAGCCCATCCCTTTGTGGGTGACGGCATGCACGATCACGGGGCCGCCGTAGTCCTTGGCCCGGCGCAGCGCGGCCTCGAGCGACACCTCGTCGTGACCGTCCACCGGCCCTAGGTACTTGATACCGAGGTCCTCGAACAGAGCCGGTGGGCTCACCGCATCCTTGATGCCCGCCCTGACGGCGCGAATGAGCGAATACGTGGAGTGCCCGACCCATGGAAGCCGCTGCACCCAGCGCCTGCCGAGGTCAAGCGCGCGCTCGTGTTCGAACTGCAGGCGCAGCGAGGCGAGCCGATCGGCGATACCACCGATGGTGGGCGCGTACGAGCGGCCGTTGTCGTTGACGACGATCACGAGCGGCCTGCTCGTGCCTGCCGCGATGTTGTTCAGCGCCTCCCAACACATGCCGCCGGTCAGCGCACCGTCACCGACGACTGCGACGACGTGGCGATCTTGCCCTTTGAGGGCGAACGCCTTCGCAAGTCCGTCGGCATAGGACAACGAGGCTGACGCATGCGAGGACTCAACCCAATCGTGCTCGCTCTCAGCGCGGCTTGGGTAACCGGACAGTCCGCCTTTCTTGCGCAGTCCGTCGAAATCGTCCTTGCGGCCGGTCAGGATCTTGTGCACGTATGCCTGATGGCCGGTGTCGAAAACGATTGCGTCGTTCGGCGAGTCGAAGATGCGGTGCAGCGCCAGGGTCAGCTCAACGGCACCGAGATTTGGTCCGAGATGCCCGCCGGTGGCAGACACCTTTTGGACGAGGAACGCTCGAATTTCCTTCGCAAGCTCAGTCAGCTCCGACAACGACAGCTGACGGAGATCGTCGGGCGTGTTGACCTTGGCGAGAAGACCCGGTTGCAGCTTCGGGGTCTGCGGAATCAGCAGATTCCCCAGGGATCCGCCGGAAACGCTCCGCCGCGCGAGGATCGAACCTGAGTGCAGGCGCATGGTGATCCAGCCTTTACCTTGCAGTGATCGGAGACTGTCGACGAATCCGAAGCCGAGCCTGAAGCAGGCTGATAATCTGCAACTGACGACCTTTAGGGGGATCCGGGGGCACATAATGAAGTAGTACGAGACTGGTTACCGGCGGGGGTACTCCGATGACACTCCCTGTGTCAACCTCAGGCGGCAGAAGCTGCCTGGTGTTGATCGATGA
>NZ_JBIMSN010000115.1:0-919 GCF_043944905.1 Antrihabitans spumae | reverse complement strand
TGTCTTCCACGAAAGTCACCAGGTCAGCGGCACTGAATCTCGCCCGACTAGAGATATCATTCGTTTTCAGGACACTGCTGCACACCCGAGTCAGCACTGGGCGGATGCGCAGAGACCGCCCCCGCCAGGCGGGCGCTGGCAATACTGCAGCGGGTGGTGGATCTTGCGGTTTACCCAGTTAGATTTGCGAATGGCCGTTTGGAGTGGGTTGTTTTGAATTCGGCAATCATGTCCCGTTCTAGCTCGCGCGCGACGCCGTCAGCCGTCGTTTTCCATGCCACCAGCAGTTCGTCGCTGTCGGCGAGTTGCCATACGTAGCGGCCCCCCCAATGTCCGACCGGGATCCCTGCGCCATGGCGCCGGTACTCGTCGAGCCGTTTGCGAAGCCCGCGTCTCCCAGTACTGCCACCGTTGGCCTTGCCGATATAGAGCAGCGGCGAATCAGGAACCCACGATTGCTCCAGGTCGGCGATCGGCACCGACGGGTCCTTGCCTTTAAACCAGCCTGCGGGGCTCACCGGGCGGAACTGGGGAGTGGTGTTGGTAGGTCGAAGAACGACGTACACACCAGGATCAGTGGGCACGTTCGTCGTGCCAAGAGCGTTGAATGGAACCCACCCCGAGAATCCTGCGTGTCTGAGGCCTTGCTGTGACCAGTCCATACGATCTTGATAACACGAGGAATCGATCCCGACGTGCCACTCAGCGATCTTCGTCGGCGATAGAATAAGTTGCACAACGGAATCCGCTGGAACGGAGGTGCCATATGGCGCACCAAAAGGGTGATCCACCTACTCAGTTCAAAGTGAATCGCCCCGGGTTTGATGCACACCCTTCTTCTTGGAAGGTTGGACATCATGCCATCGAAGTACGACGGGGAGACCAAGGCCAAGGCGGTCCGTCTGGTCACCGAGCACCG
>NZ_JBIMSN010000114.1:0-12695 GCF_043944905.1 Antrihabitans spumae | reverse complement strand
GACAACGGCGTGCGCTCACATCAACACCAAAACCACCCACGGTAAGAGCACAAGAGCCCAAAAAGACTCACAAGGCGCGGAGCGCCCCACCCCGTCGCCCGGCGTCACGAAACGCCTCCAACCAGCCGATATCGCCTGGAACGATGCCCGTGATGTCCCAGCGTTGCGCGTTTTCGTAGCGCTGGCGTGCGGCGAATCCGGCACCGACCAGATCGGCAAGCGACCCTGCCGCCAGCGTCTCGCGCGCCGCGGCGAGCACCGCGAGCGTCTCGTCCAGAGCGTCGAGCAACGCGTCGGCATTCGCCTCGCACATCGCGCGCACCAGGTCGGGTGCCGTCGCCGCTACCCGTGTGCCATCGCGAAACGACCCGGCAGCGAGGCCGAGCGCCAGGTCCCCACCAGCCGCGCCCGATGTCGCCAGCGCCTCTGCAAGGACGTGCGGAAGATGCGATATCCGGGCGACCGCACGGTCGTGCTCATTCGACTCGGCAGGTATCACAACCGAGCCGCAGGCCAGCGCCAACCGCGTCACCGCCGACCACACCGCGGGGTCGGCACCGTCGTCTGCCGCGACCACCCATACCGCGCCGTTGAACAGGTCCGCGAAGGATGCACCCCAACCCGATTCTGCGGTGCCGGCCATCGGGTGACCCCCGACGTAACGCTCGGTCAAACCGGCGCGAGCAACGGCGGCGGCGACGGGAGCTTTGACGCTGACGACGTCGGTCAACGGGCACTCGGGAGCGTGTTCGGCCACTGCTGCGAGGACGGCGTCGACGGCTGGCATCGGCACCGCGACAACGATCAGCGCCCTACTCTCGTGCGCCCTGACCAGTGCGGACCGCAGGTCCGAGGTCGCGTCGAATCCGTCGGCGACGGCGTCACGAACCGGATCGGCGGACCTGTTGTAACCCCAGGCAGTTCGGCCCGCGGCGACGGCCGCGCGAAGCAACGACCCCCCGATCAGACCGAGTCCGAGTACGCAGATCGGCGGTTCGACGTGTTCTGACACGCACTCAGGTTTTCACACTCGCCGCTGTTCACGGACTCTGACTTCAACATTTCAGGGTGGGCGGACTACCGTTGCGCGCATGGCTGCACAGCGTTCGAGCATCAACACAGCACCCTCGGACGACTTCGACGATCTCGAAGGATTCGGCGTTGCGGTGACGCGCGAAGAGGGTGTGTGGAAATGCACTCCTCTCTCCTCCGGTGCTCTCACAAGCCTGCACACCGCCGAGACCGAGTTGCGCGAGCTGAGAAGTTCGGGCGCGGTGTTCGGGTTGTTGGACATCGACGACGAGTTCTTCGTGGTCCTGCGTCCTGCGCCTTCGGGCACGCGGATGTTGCTGTCCGACGCCACGGCCGCGATCGACTACGACATCGCAGCCGAGGTGCTCGACGCGATCAACGTCGAAATTCCGGACATCGACCCTGACGAGCTCGACGACATCGAACCGTGGGAAGAGGGCGACCTCGGCGTGCTCGCCGATCTCGGTCTGCCGGAGCCGGTGCTGAGTGTCATCGTCGCCGAGACCGACCTGTACCCGGACGAGCAGATCGGCATGATCGCGGCTCGCCTCGGCTTTGCAAACGAGCTCGCGGGTGTGCTCGACAAGCTTCCCCGGTAGCGGGTTTGGACGACGAGACGCTCATCCGCGCCGCGATCGATGCTGCGTCACTCGCGGGTGACGATGATGTTCCGGTCGGTGCGGTTGTCGTCGACGCCGCAGGCAACGTCCTGGCTCGCGCCGGCAATGCTCGTGAGGCGACGGGTGATCCGACGGCGCATGCCGAAATCGTTGCGTTGCGTGAAGCTGCGCGGATCCACGGCGACGGGTGGCATTTGGACGGGCTCACCTTGGCCGTCACTCTCGAACCCTGCACGATGTGCGCGGGCGCGCTCGTTCTCGCACGTGTCGACCGAGTTGTGTTCGGCGCGTGGGAGCCGAAGACGGGTGCGGTCGGGTCGCTGTGGGATGTCGTTCGTGACCGTCGGTTGAATCATCGTCCGCAGGTCCGGGGCGGTGTCCTCGCAGATGAGTGTGCTGCGCTGCTCGACGACTTCTTCCGTGCGCGACGCCGCGACGTCGGCGAACTCTGAGCTAGCAAGTTTCTTCGACTCCCGGCGGAAAAAGACCAGGGAGTGCGAATATTGCCTCTGTGCCGGACGACCCGGCGCGCAAACTCTGACGGAGGAACCATGGGTATTGCAGACGACGCGAAGAGCACGGCTGAGAACATCGGCGGTCAGGCGAAGGAAGTAGTCGAAGGCGCGCTCGGCAAGGCAGAGGAGCTGGCCACTGCTGCAAAGGATGCGCTCCTCGAGGGTGTCGACAAGGCAAAAGAGGCAGCAACCGATCTCAAAGACAAGGTCACCGGCGGCGGATCCGGCGTCTAACAAGGCGATTTAGCGCAACTGCCGATCTCCGGTAGAGTCTGCGGCGGTGGCGTGTCCGAGCGGCCTAAGGAGCACGCCTCGAAAGCGTGTGACGGGTAACCCCCGTCCGAGGGTTCAAATCCCTCCGCCACCGCCAAGACCCCTCCACCTGTTTACGCAGGTGGAGGGCTTTGTCGGTCAGCCAGCGGTAGCTATCAACGTCTCCTTGCCCACAATTTGCCCACAATTGCCGGAGTAGGCCTTGTGCATGCGGTCCGCCGCACGATCCAAGTCCTCGTCGAATAGGTCGGAATACACCCGGAGCGTCACGCTGGGATCGTCATGTCCGAGCATTCGTGCAAGAACCATGACGTTGACGCCGGCGCTGATCGAAAGGCTCGCGCAACTGTGCCGAAGGTCGTGCGGAGTGATCTTCTGAACTCCCGCGCGTTTGACCGCGCCGACAAACCACCCGCCGACAGACTTCGGCCTTGGAAGGTACTCCCCATTGGGTCCAGGGAAGACAAGGTCGTCGAGGTTCTTACCCGCACACCGCAAGGACAATTCACTAAGGACAAACTCGGGAACCGGCACCGCCCGCTGTTTCCGACTCTTGGTGAGTCCTTCGACGTGTTCGACGCCGAGCTGGACGGCATTGTCGTGGACCGTCAGCCTCCGTCGCAAGAACTCGACGTCCCGGACACGCAGTGCAATTGCTTCGCCCCAACGCAAACCGCAATATGCGAGGGTGAGGATCATCGGGCGGTGTATTTTCGATTCGTCTGGCGAGGGGATCGCACGGACATTTCGTTCGGCGGGCTGTGATTCGGATTCTCCGAACGACGTCGAGTCAGCTCTCTTCACCGCGCCCGAAGTCGATACCCTCGCGGCCCTATTCAGTCGCCAAGGTGCGACGCTGGAGGGTGAGCTCCGAAAGCTGTACTGCGGTGAACCAATTGGGTTCAACAATGCCCAGAAGGCAACGAAGTCTGTGGTCGCAGCGCACTCATATCGTGCAGCCTTGGTTGTGGGAGTGCAACCTCGACGTGCCGAAGCCCTGTTCGCCGGTTCAGATGGCGGTACAACACAGCGCATTGTCTGGTTTGACGTGCACGATCGAGAAGCGCCGGACAGTCGGCCAACGGAACCCGAGACATGGTCGGTGAAGGCGCCCAGATGGCAGCCTGGTCCTATACCAATCCCGCAGGTTGCCATCGACTGTATGGACAATCACCGATTGGTTGCGCTGCGTGGTCAGTCGGTCGACCCGCTGAACGGGCATGCCCTGCTTAGCAGGCTGAAGGTTGCGACGGCATTAATGATCCTGGAAGGGCGCGCGGCAATGGACGACGACGACTGGGATCTTGCGGGCCAGATTATGGTCATGAGCAATGGAACGCGCGAAGCGATCCAGCGTGAGATGCGAAGTCGGAAGACCGAATCCATGAAGGCGCGTGCTGCGCTCTCTGATGAGCGGGACGAGTTCATCTCAGATCGTAAAGTCGAGCGGGCGCGCAACAACATTCTCCGACTACTAGCGCAAGGTGCTGAGATGTCGTCGTCTGTTTTGCGTCGCAAGTTGCGACATGACCTAAGAGATCACATGGATGTTGCGCTGACCGAGCTCGAACTTGCCGGGTTAGTCAACCTGATTGAGGTACCAAACGGTCGACGGTATTGCCTGTCGCAGGAATCAGGTACACCGTGTACGGAGCGAACACCCTCCCGCTCGGGCGGCCCACCTGCAAAAATGGCAGTTGTACGCGACGTACACCCTGTACCCGCCGAAAGCGATTTCGTGAGGACCCCGCCGATAAAATTGTTAGAGAACAACAGTCGGCAGTCGGGGTCGTGGGTGGAGGCCGACGCGGCGTAGGTTCTTACGGGCGGCGGTACCTCGTGTCAGCAAAGGATGGGACACGGTGTATCGCCGGTATGGCAACGAATCGTGGTCTAGCAGTGAAAGATCGAGCCGAACCAACCGTGCGGTACCCGCCGCCGTTCTGTCTGCGGCAACCGGCCGCAAAGAATCATAGGTCTACGACAAGACGTAAATGGCTATCGTGCAGAACAACTGGACCGATGCGGAGTAAGACAAATTGACGGACGAAGAGGCTCAAGCGGTCGCACGGGCGATGATCCCGACGATTGGCGGTCCAATGACGCTCTCGGAGTTAGAGAGCTACCTGGCTGCTGCGGCGGACCTGCTTCGAGGGTCGATTGACCAAGCCGATTTCAAGGCATACATCTTCCCGCTTCTGTTTTTCAAGCGCATCTCCGACGTGTACCTGGAGGAGTACGGACACGCGCTCGGTGAGTCGGGGGGTGACCACGAGTTCGCGGCTTTTGCCGAGAATCATCGCTTCGCTATTCCAAAAGGCTGCCTTTGGGAAGACCTACGCTCGCGCACGCAGAACATCGGTCAGGCACTCCAGACGGCGTTCCGTGAGATTGAAAAGGCAAACCCGGAGACCCTGTACGGCATCTTTGGGAACGCGAACTGGACCAACAAGGACAAGTTGCCCGACCGCAGACTGGCTGACCTGATCGAGCACTTCTCGAGTAAAGCCCTCACCAACGCTGTAGTCGCGCCCGATGTGTTTGGCAATGCCTACGAATACGTGATCAAGCGATTTGCCGATCTCTCGAACAAAAAGGCCGGCGAGTATTACACGCCGCGATCCGTAGTTCGGCTGCTAGTCAACATTCTTGACCCGACCGAGGGCGAAACTGTCTACGACCCCGCGTGTGGCACCGGCGGGATGCTCATCGAAGTCATCGAGCATGTCAAGTCGGCTGGCGGCAGTCCAAAGACGCTCTGGGGCAGGTTGTACGGCCAGGAGAAGGTGCTTGCGACATCTGGCATCGCGCGGATGAATCTCCTGCTCCACGGCGTCGAGGACTTCAAAATCGCCCGAGAGGACACGCTCCGGAGCCCGGCCTTCTACACCGGCAACCACCTCGCCAAGTTCGACTGCGTCCTTGCCAACCCGCCGTTCTCGCTGAAGAACTGGGGCGAATCCGAATGGGTCAACGATAAATGGGGTCGCAATGCTCGTGGCGGAGTTCCGCCGAAGGGCTACGCGGACTGGGCGTGGGTCCAACATATGCTTACCTCCGCTCGGCCCCGGACCGGCCGAGTGGCCGTAGTTCTCCCTCAGGGGGCACTCTTCCGGCAGGGTTCGGAATCGCGAATCCGTGCTCATATCCTTCGATCTGACGTTGTTGACGCCGTCATCGGCCTTGCGCCCAATCTTTTCTATGGCACCGGCCTTTCGGCATGTGTGTTGATCCTTCGCCTGGCCAAGCCGGCAGAGAGGGAGGGTAAGGTGCTCTTCATAAACGGTGAGTCACTACTCAAGCGCGGACGCAGCCAAAACACTCTCGAATCCGGGCACGCGCGAGAGCTGCATATCGCTTATCAGAAGTTCGAGGACTCCGCAGCATTCGCCTATGTTGCGGACCTCTCTGAGATTGCTGCGAACGATTATAATCTCAATCTTTCTTTGTATGTTGCGCCGACCGATAACAGCGATCAGGTGACGCTCGCCGAAGCGCTCGCAGGGCTGGAAGCGGCGCACGTAGCCGCCAGTCAGACCTGCGCCACATTAGAAGCCGAACTCGCGAAGTGGGGTCTTGGCACCGTGGTGAGCGCATGAGCAACCGCGTCACTCAGCGTGACCTGGAGGCTTATCTTTGGGGCGCCGCTGTGGTTCTGCGCGGACTCATCGACGCTGGGGACTACAAGCAGTACATCTTCCCACTCGTGTTCCTGAAGCGGATCTCTGATGTGTACGACGAGGAACACTCTGCCGCGATGAAGGTCTACGACGACCAGGAAATGGCCCAACTGCCAGAGAACCACCGCTTCGCGATTCCTTACGGGTGCCACTGGGATGATATTCGTGGAGTTACGAGCAATATCGGCGCCGCGATCCTGAAGGCGATGCGTGCAATCGAGTCCGTGAATCCCGACACCCTGCCAGGTGTTTTCGGCGACGGTGACTGGGGCAATAAGGAACTCCTGCCTGATCCAACCCTGTCCGACCTTATCGAACACTTCTCGACAAAGACCCTTTCCATCGCGAATCTGCCCGAGGACGAACTCGGCAACGGCTACGAGTACCTCATCAAGAAGTTTGCCGATGATTCTGGTCACACGGCGCAGGAGTTCTACACCAACCGCACCCTTGTGCACCTGATGACGCAGATGCTTGAACCTCAACCTGGTGAATCGGTGTACGACCCTACATGCGGCACCGGCGGCATGCTTATCTCGACCACAGCTGAGCTGAAGCGTCAGGGCAGGGAGTGGCGAAACCTGCGGCTGTATGGTCAGGAACTTAACCACGGGACATCGGCTATAGCCCGCATGAACTTGTTCTTGCATGGCATCGCCGACGGACACATAGCCCACGGCGACACCCTCACTCGGCCGGCGTTTTACGACGCGAACGGAAATCTGCAGTCTTTCGACGTAGTACTTGCCAACCCTCCATACTCGATCAAGGGGTGGAACCGCGACGCCTTCGCCAATGACCCGTACGGTCGAAACATGTGGGGTGTACCGCCGCAGGGGCGTGCCGACTACGCATTCTTTCAGCACATCGCCAAGAGTCTCGACCCAAAGACTGGTCGCGCAGCGATCCTCTTTCCGCACGGCGTACTTTTCCGCAAAGAGGAAGCAAAGCTGCGTGAGGCGCTGGTGACGTCCGACCTTGTAGAGTGTGTGCTCGGATTGGGCGAAGGCCTGTTTTACAACTCTCCAATGCCTGCAACAGTAGTTATTTTAAGATCAAGGAAGGCGGCCGAACGTAAGGGCAAGGTGCTCTTCATCAACGCCGTCAATGAGTTTGCACGCGAGCGTGCACAGTCCTTCCTTCGGGTACGGCACCAGCAGAAGATTCTCGACGTCTTTCGTACGTTCGCCGACACCGACGGCTTCGCCGCGGTCGCATCAATCGACCAAATTGCAATTAAGTCATACAGCCTCGCCATCTCGCTTTATGTTGCTGACGCCGAGCGAACAGACGGTGTGAAACAGGTTGATGGAGGCGAGGCCGCAACGGAATGGCGTGCGGCAAGTACGGCGTCCTACACAGCAATTAACGGCGTCCTTAGTTTGCTCCATTCGGAGGTGCCTTCGTGACCCTCAAACTCTCCAGGTCTGAGTGGAAATGCGTGACGCTTGGTCAAGTAGCGACGGCGTCCAAGGAAAAAGTAGATCCAGGCGACGGAAGTGTGGAGCGCTTTGTTGCGGGCGAACACATGGACTCGGACGATCTGAAGATTCACAGGTGGGGAAACATCGGCGAGGTTGACCTGGGCCCAGCATTCCATCGCCGCTTCCATCCGGGCCAGGTGCTTTATGGTTCGCGGCGAACGTATCTGCGGAAGGTAGCGGTGGCTGATTTTGATGGAGTTTGCGCTAACACTACGTTTGTCGCCGAGACGAAAGATCCAAACATCCTGTTGCAGGATTTTTTACCGTTCATAATGACATCGCAAGGCTTTCAGGCATTCGCGATTGCCGAGTCGAAAGGCTCAGTAAATCCGTATGTGAACTGGTCGGATCTTGAGCGTTTTGAGTTCAATCTACCGCCAGTCGATGTTCAAGAGCGGCTTGCCGGACTCCTATGGGCGGTGGAATGGCAAGCTCGCAGCAGCGCGGATGTGCGAATGCAGACGTCTGCGGTTCGCTCGCTCTGGTTCGAGACCGCCTTGCGCACCGGTAAAACGACGAAGGGTTGGGATGTGCGCCCCGTAACAGACGTCGTGACCGCCGGTCCAACCAATGGAAAGTCCGTCACAGCGAACGACGAAGCGCGTGGCGTCCCTACGCTCAGCATTAGTGCTATCCGCGACGGAAAAGTGCTCGGTGGTAAGGCGGTTAAATATATCGACGTGCCGCCGGCCGATGTGGCAAATTTCGTTATTGAGCCCGATGACTTTCTTGTAGTGCGCGGAAACGGCAACAAGCAACTAACGGGACGCGGCGGCCTCGCCGTCGGAGGACTTCCCGACGGCTGCGTCTATCCTGATTTACTCATCCGCCTTCGCTTCGATCCTGCGCTGATACTTCCTGAATTTGGTGCCGCGCAGTGGAACTCGGCTTGGGCGCATAATGCGCTCATCAAGAAGGCAAAGTCTACCAACGGGATTTGGAAGATAAATGGAAAAGACATCAGGTCCCACCAACTTATCGTTCCACCAATTGATGACCAGCGGAAACTTCTTTTGAAGTTAGAGACGCTCGACAATGCAATTGACTTGCTTGACCTCGAATCCAGTGCGCTCGCTGTTCTCCGCGCATCCCTACTTTCCGAGATATTCGGAGGCCAATCGTGATCTTCAACGAGGCGAACACCGTTCGTGACTTTGTTCGCGACTTAGTGAAGTCCGTCGATATCCAGTTCCTCAAGGGGAACGAACTCCCACGTCGCGCCGATGAGGTGTTGCTGGAGGCTCCGCTGAAGGCGGCCCTGATCGCGCTGAACCCTGAAATCTCCGCCGCACCTGAAAAGGCCGACGAGGTCGTCTACAACCTTCGTGCGATCCTGATCTCCGCTCGCACCAGTCCTCATCCTGTGGTGGCGAACGAGGAGTTCATGGCCTGGCTGACCGGACAGAAGTCGATGCCCTTCGGTCCTTCCGGTGAGCACACGACGGTCCGGCTTATCGACTTCGACCACGCTGACGAAGACTCGTCAAATCAGTGGATAATTTCTACCGAAGTCACATTCAACCAGGGGCGGGTCGAGAAGCGCTTTGACCTCGTCTTGTGGTGCAACGGACTACCGCTTGTGGTGGGTGAAGCAAAGTCCGCCACCCGGTCGGCGTACACCTGGATCGACGGCGCGGCACAGATCCATGACGACTACGAGATGAGCGTCCCGCAGTTCTTCGTGCCGAATGTCTTCTCATTCGCTACTGAGGGCAAGGACTTCCGTTACGGGACTATCGGCATGCCGATCGAGTTGTGGGGTCCATGGCGCGATGAGGCTACCGACGAGGACGCTCCCGCCAAGGTCGGCCTCGTCGCTGTACAAGAGGCTGTGGCAGGCGTCTTGAAGCCCTCCGCAGTACTGGATTTCCTACGTTTTTTCACTCTCTATGCGACCGACAAGAAGCACCGCAAGATCAAGGTAATCGCCAGGTTTCAGCAGTTCCAGGCGACTAACCTGATCGTTGAGCGAGTGCTGCTCGGCAAAATCAAACAGGGCCTCATCTGGCACTTCCAGGGGTCGGGTAAGTCATTGCTGATGGTCTTCACCGCCCTCAAATTGCGGGCGATGACCGAGTTGACGAACCCGACGATACTGATCGTCGTCGACCGCATCGACCTCGACACCCAGATCACCGGCACCTTCAACGCGTCCGATGTGCCTGGCCTCGTTTCGACCGACTCGCGCGCACAATTGCAGACTCTGTTGCGGCAGGGTGCTCGGAAAGTCATCATCACGACAATCCACAAATTCGGTGAAGCGCCAGGCGTACTCGACGCCCGCGAAAATATCATCGCGATGGTCGACGAGGCGCACCGGTCGCAAGAGGGCGATTACGGCGCCAAAATGCGGGAGGCGTTGCCCAATGCTTTCCTATTTGGATTGACTGGCACGCCCATCAACAAGCGTGACCGCAACACTTTCATGTGGTTCGGAGCGCCTGAGGACGAAGGTGGATACCTCTCGCGCTACTCATTTCACGAATCGATCCGGGACGGGGCAACTCTCCCATTGCACTTCGAGCCGCGGTTATCGGAGATCCACATTGATCAAGAGGCCATTGACGCCGCCTTCGAGGAGTTGGCCAGTGAGCGAAACCTATCGGAGTCGGACAAGATCACCTTGTCGAAGCGAGCAGCCTCAATCGAAATTCTGATAAAGACACCGTCTCGAATCTCCAAGATTGCGGCCGACATCGCCGGGCACTTCCGCAGCAAAGTGGAGCCAGAAGGGCTCAAAGCTCAGGTAGTCGCTTACGACAAAGTGTCGTGCGTGGCGTACAAGCAGGAACTTGACAAGCACTTGGGCGCGGACGCTTCCACCATCGTGATGTCGAAAAGCCGCGGCGACTCGCCTGACTGGGCGATGTGGACTCCGGGCGCGGAGGAACTTGAGCAGATCGTCGCTCGTTTCAACGACCCGGCCGATCCGCTCAAAATAATCGTCGTCACAGCGAAGCTGCTCACTGGCTTTGATGCGCCGATTCTGTATTGCCAATACCTCGACAAGCCGCTCAAAGAGCACACACTTCTACAGGCCATAACTCGCACCAATCGCGTCTACCCTCCCGATAAAACGCACGGGCTGATCGTTGACTACCTCGGTATCTTCGACGACGTCGCCAAGTCACTTGCATTCGACGAGAAGTCGGTGCGGCATGTCATCTCCAATATTGAGGAACTGAAAAGGCAGTTGGCGCCGGCAATCGGAGCAGCAATCGCGTTCTTCCCGGGTGTTGATCGGACCGTCGGCGGCTACGAAGGTCTCGTCCAAGCGCAGTCAGCGATTGCCGACGATGGAACCAAGGATGCCTTCGGACTTGCATACAGCATCGTCTCTCAGCTGTGGGAAGCGCTCAGCCCTGACCCGATGCTGGCGCCTATCCGTAACGACTACCGTTGGCTCACCGACGTTTATGAATCAGTCCGACCGTCCGACATCACCGGACGGCTCATCTGGCATGCATTGGGCGCCAAGACAATCGATCTCATCAATGAGTACATTCAGGTAGAAGTACCTCAAAGCGAGGAAACCATTGTCCTCGACGCGCAGACCATCGAAGACTTGATGCTTGGCAAGAAGAACGTGCCGCCGCAAGAGCTCGAGAAGCAGATCACGGCTCGCATCGCCCGACACCTGAACAACCCGGTGTTCGTCGAGCTGGGTAAGCGAATGAATGACTTACGGGCGAGGTACGCAGACATCCAGCAATCCAGCCTCGATTTTCTGCGTGAACTCCTCGAACTCGCGCGCGACACTGTCGCCGCAGAGAAGACAGTCAACGAGGTCCCCCGCGAAGAGCAGGGCAAAGCGGCCCTCACCGAGCTGTTCGAGGCCGTGAAGACCAACGACACCCCAATCATCGTCGACAACATCGTTAGTCGCATCGATGAGGTCGTCCGCGGAGTGCGATTCGAGGGCTGGCAGTCGACTTTGCGCGGCGACCAGGAAGTCAGACAGGCCCTCCGGAAGACGCTATATGTCCAGTTTAAAATCCGCGACAATGATGTCTTCGAAAAGGCGCTGGGGTACGTCCGGGAGTACTACTGAGTGCTCGGGTGCCCAAGGCATGTGGAAAGGCCCGCGCAACCCGTACGTGCCACGCACAACACAGTAGTGCGTGTACGGAAAATCCCTGGCGGGCGGGGGTCCCCGCCCGGGTCGCTTCAGCGGCGATGTCCTAGGTGACGTCCGCGGGAAACCTGCCCACGTTCTGCCCACAATTAAAGGTGAGTCGACTTGATTGTGGGTGACTAGCAGTGAACCATTTGTGCTGGTAAGCCGGTACGTACTACCTGCAACCTGGAGTGGGCGTAGGGTTCAAATCCCTCCGCCACCGCCAAGAAAACCCCTCGCTGAGCACTGAGCGAGGGGTTTCTTGTTGTCAGGGTGCGTCGAATCGGGTCAGCGTGCATCCCGCCAGCCGCACGCCGACCCGAATTGGCGCACACCGATCGCACGACGATCAGGCAGGGTTCGTCCTCGAACGCAACACCAGCACTCCACCGATTGCCGCATACGCGAGTGCGCCAAAGATCAGCGCAAATTTGATACACGCAGCCACAAAGGCGATCTGCGGATACGGACTGCGCGGCGAGTCGACAAGGATCGCAAGCAGATTCGCGTTCTCGATGCAGTCTGCTACGGCGGCGATCACAGCAGCAGCCGCGAAGTGCCTCGCCAGCCGAGCGAAACCGGGGCGGGCCGAAGCCAACGCCTTGCCGACAGCGATACACGCCAGCACCGCGAACGATGTATACGCAACGATGAACCCGAAGTCACCGATCAGCGACCAGGTCAGAGCCCGTCGACCTCCATCGCCCAGGGTGTCGAGGACGTGCGCAGCCCGCTCAGGAGTCCGCACCATCTCGACGTCGAAGATGCCTGACCCGCGTCGCCGCATCACCGTTTCCGGGATCGCGAGAATCAGGAGCATCGCCACAGCACAGATGCCGGCCACACTCAACGAGCGTCTCGACGGCGCAAGGGCCTTGACCCCTCGTGTTGGACACGCTCAATCCCGGACAGAGTCCGGGGGAAGCGAGATGATCCACCCCAATGGCAAAGAAAAACTACTCCGACGAGTTCAA
>NZ_JBIMSN010000113.1:0-5071 GCF_043944905.1 Antrihabitans spumae | reverse complement strand
GCACCGACGACACGAAATAATCATTCCCACCGGGCCAGTGGAACCCGGCAGCACCCACTGACCGGGGAATTCTCCACGCTCAACCGTCCGTTTCAAGATCGAAAACCCAATCCGAAACAGATCAAGCCGGCACGTCAGCCCGGAGAAAGATCTGGGCTAGGTGATGCGGAAGTGGAGCGAGGAGTTTCCCGTTGACCCGGACATCGGCAGCAAAAAAACTCCCTCTCGGCCGCGTTCTCCATTAGAGGAGCTGGTGCTCCACAGTTGAAGAATCATCTCTCACGGTTTCGAGTCGTCGGTGAAATCTGGATCTTCGGCGAAGGCTCGAACACTGACAATCGATGGACCGCGGTCGCGTCAGAATCTCACGAAGTTCGTCAAAGCATTCGCCGGGTGTACCTGTTCGCTGCGGATCCAACAATGGTTCGCAGCGAACAGGTTGCACCTCGCTTGATTGTGAGTTTTGGCCTTCTCGTGAAATTCTTCTTCGGCAGCCGGATCTAATTCACCGACCAGTGCTGTCCTTTAACGCGATCCGTGAGCCTGTGCCCGTCGCTGGCCAAATTTGGATGAGATAATTCTCGACAGGCGGATCATCATCAAAAATTCCCTCATCGAACATAATGTCGCGGCCATTCGCGTGCACCCGAACACGGTGATGTGCGGGCCCTTTCGGCGTAACGCCGGCGTTCCCGCCCGGGATGGTGTTGATGGAGTCCATGCCTGAAACCATCAACTCCCCGGCCTCGGTGGTCAAATCACCCTCGGCAACGTCCTCCCATCGGTCCAATTCGAGAGGTGGCGAACTGGTTAAGACGTGAATCTCGACAGCGACAGGTCCGTACGCGACGCCGGTCAGGATCACGATCACCCCCTGCCCGAACCGTAGGAGCGTCGACGGTTGGTCGGTCCACCAGTCGAATTCGTCGTAACCGTCTTGCTCCATCAGTTTCATGAGGTGGTTGTCTACACGAACGGTTCCTTTATAGAGCACCATTTCTCCGAGCCCTTCTTCGCGATCGCTACATCTGACCCACTAGGGATGGGTTGGCACCAGCGCTGACGATGCTCTAACGACGAAGGGATCTGCGGTTTCACGTCTTACCCGGTAGCGACTGAACATCAGCTCTATTGCGGTACCCGCGCTGCTGTTCTGCTGTGCACTCAGAATGCATACGCTAAACCCAACCGGACCTGATCCGGGGCTGATTAACGGCAGTTTGCATGGATCGCCGTGCGTGCGCGGACCACCTCCATTCTGTGCACCTTCGACGGCCGATTTGAAGGGGTACTCGTCACACTGCTTTCCTGCGGGTCTTGGAGATGGATAGAGAGGACCGCGGCACGCTATTCGTGCTGACTCGTCACGTTGCACCGTCGTCGCTCGGTGGAGCGGATTTTCTTTCGTGGCTCCAGGCAGTCCCGATTGCTGGGCTTGCTGGATATGCCAGCCAACCTCTGGTACGAGCATGTCCGGGCCATAGTCGAGTGCAGGAGTTGCCTCTGCGAAGACGCAACCCATTCCGGAGAGATAAGTGTAGTTATCGCACCGAATTGTTGGGTACTGCTTGCCGCCATCTCGCTTCTCGCTCCAGCGCATTCCTGGCGCGGGGCTCATATCTAGATCGAACTGCATGATTGGCGTACTTAGCGGACTAGGATCCGAGCTCGGTTTTGCCTTAAACTCGACCAGCACTTTTGACCCTTCGTTTAGCACCCCTCCTTCGGATGCCGGTGGCTCACGAACTTGACACGGCGTCTGAGTGCATTGCGGAATTACCTTTACTTTTGCACCAGCAGCCTCTCCTGTGGCAGATTCGACAATTATTCGTAGGCGCATTGTGAAGTTGAGCGTCTTCGCATCGATTCGCGATTCCAGCTCATATTTGAGATGGAACCTTCCGACTACAACCTTATTCCCTCTATTTTTTTCTACCAGCACAGGTTGGTGCAACGGATCGTCGTCAAACACTGCGCACGCATAGAGTGGCTCCACTCGCCATTTTTGATATGCAGCGTCGTAGCACCACGGTTCTATCGCGGCGTCAGGCGGAGCGCTCCTCGACTGAGGCTCCTGTGGTGCTCGCTGCTGCGTTTGTTGTTCGTCCTCTTCGCCGACACAGAGATATACTCCGTCTCCCTGAATACTGTCACAATCAGGCAATCGCGGTACTGCGGATGTGAAGACATCGTTGCGTAACTCCGGATACCTGTCGTAGACGGCGTCCGTGCATACCTCTCCGCAGTACGTATCGGATACGCGCTTCGGAAAGCTGATCCAGCCCCCTTGAAATTCCTGCTCCGCGCCGATGCCACCGACTCGCCGCTCGTCGGCGATCGGGTAACCGAATGGACCTTGCTCGTAATTGTCAGCGGCCCACTGGTTCAGGATCTGCCCGGCGACAGGATGCGCACCGGTGGTCGGTGCCCAGTAGATGACACCGTTCTCGAAACGGTTCATGCGGCCCTGGCCTCCGGGTAGGACGACCTCATCGGAGAGGGGGTAGCCGAGAAAACTACGTTCGGCGGGCAGCGGCCCCAACTGATTCCACTTGTCACGGATGGCTCCGGTGACGTAGAAGGCCTCGTTGGCCTTCCAGTAGACGGTGCCTCCTTGGAAGTTCTGGCGCCGGCCGAAGTTGTCGGGATTGACGATTTCGTCGGAGGTCGGGTAGCCCAGCTTCCCGCCTTCCCAGCCATTGCGTTGCCAGGCAGCGAAGAAATGGTTCACAACGGGATGCGCGCCAGCGCTGGGGTGCCAGTAGATGGGCCCGTTATTAGAGGTTTGCCTGACGCCGACGTTGTCGGGGTTGCGGATCTCGTTGGACGTGGGATAAAGCAGAAAGCTATTCGGGCCGCCAAGGGAGTCATACTTGACCCGGATTGCGCCGCAGACCTGGTAGCGCCACTCGGGCCAATAGATCATGCAGTCGGTGGCCGCGGCCTGCGCACTTGCACGTTGCGTCGTACGGCGCTTCAGCACTTCCGCCTCAGCAATCTCCGCCTTGTCAGCGTCTTCTTTGGTGAAGCCTTCTGGAATCTCCTCGCGATCCGAGCGCATTTGACCGGGTACGAGGGTCGACTTCGGTGATTCGGTCGGCCTCCACTTATCGGGCTTCGTCTTAGTGGTCGGAGGAGCACTCGTCGTCGACGCTGGGGGCGCACTTTGCGGTGCCTCGACTTGCTCAGTTTGAGGCTCCGCAGGAACGGTCGCCGGCGGCTTCGTGTTTTGCGGAGGACTATCTGGAGTTTGCGTCGCAGACGGCGCAGGTGTCGTCGGCACCGGAGACACGCTAGTAGGAGTCGGTAACGGCGAGGTCGTCGATGTTGTCGGGCCGGGCTCCGCGGGTGTCGGTTCCGACTGCGCGATCGCCGTCGGGAGCGTCAACACGCACAGCGTTGCTGCTGAAATAGCAAGTAGACGAATGGTTTTCGTACGTTTTCTTCGACATAGACGTGACTGCGCCAAGCGCATAGCTTTCCCCTCCGAGATGTGACAGTTCGATATCTCCCCGCCGCGATGAACGCGGGCTTTACCCATCCTTTGCCGAGGCTCACGATTTGCACAAGAGTTACCGGGTATCACTCTGGTAACAGGAGTCACACCCGTCGCAGCGGGCACTTGCAGCTGTAGTGAGAGCCTTCAATGCAGAGATTTGCGTTCCCAGAGCAATCGCCAAACACGACGAGGTCGAACAACGGCGAGCACAAGGGGCGACCAGCAGACCCGCGAAACATGTTTCCTCGCCTGCCTCCCCCAGCTGGTCGATGCGTTCTCGCGCTTCGGCGTGGATGGCCGCAGAATTGAAGACGGCGCGATTAGTGGAACAGCAACGGCATGGAAGAGAAGGCGGCGTTCGGATGAACGCTGCACTTATTCGATTGGCGCGGAAAGGTTTTCGATGAGTTTGCCTGCGTCAATCTCAAGCCCGGTCGCGAACTTCAGAATGTTATGCAGCGTGAGATTCCGCTGGCCGCGCTCGACTTGGCCGACGTAGGTCCAGTGCAGACCAATCAGCTCGGCTGCCTTCTCCTGGCTGAGTCCAAGCTGATTTCGGCGCGCGAGGACGCGCTCGCCGAAGATTCGGGTGGCGTCGGATAGCGGAGCCTTGGCTGGGGTTGGCATAACGGTACAACCCCATAGGTCCCATGGCGATGAATCCAGAGACGATCAGTCCCATGACTTTGCATCCCATGATTATTCATCTTAGGATCGGATCTCCACGACGGCCACGGCGGTTCGTTCCGGCGTCGTCCGTCGCGGGCTTAAGACGCCCTCGGGGTGGCATGAAGAACGGGAGTGGGTGATCAGCATGGGTGGAGGCGATGGCTTCATCGGCGACGGCAACGGATAACCGTTCCCGCAGGTAGACAAGCAGAGGGTCGGCGGACGAATTCGTTGAATTCGGTTGCGGCCCTCTGCTTTTGGTCTATTCATTGTTGTGTGCGCTTGCTATAATGCAAGCAGTCTATGCACGACCCATTGTCACGAGTCATCAAGCTCCAAACCATCATTGCCGCAATCGTTTTGGCGATTGTCGGACTGGCTCTCATGACGCTCGACTCACAGGTCGCGACGCTATCGGGCCTGGCATGGCTGGCATTCTTCCCGTGGAGCGAAGTCGGTGGCACCTTGCTGGTTGCAGCGATCCTTGGTCTCGGGTTCGACTACGTCACAAACAAGGACAAAGAAGCACGCGACATCGAGCGGCTCCGACATGTCTTGGCCGAATCGGCGCCGGCCATGCGCGATGCCGTCATTGATGGCTTCGCGTTCGGTGCAGATGATCTGACGAGAGTCGCCAGTCCCGAGACACTCGATGACATCATCCGCAACGGTCTGGCACTTCGGCTGGGCGACAAAACCTTCGCCGAAGAGGTGTACCACGACATCCGTGACCAGGCTGTTCGCGCCACCGAACGTTGGCACGACGCACGGGTCGAAATTCAGCTGTCGCCACTAGGTAGGGCCTTGACCCCTCGTGTTGGACACGCTCAATCCCGGACAGAGTTCGGGGGAAGCGAGATGATCCACCCCAATGGCAAAGAAAAACTACTCCGACGAGTTCAA
>NZ_JBIMSN010000112.1:0-2837 GCF_043944905.1 Antrihabitans spumae | reverse complement strand
CACCCCATTTTCACCCCAGCAGCGCGTCCGGAGGGCACCTTTAACTCACGAGCGGCGGAGCCGCCTACTCCCCGAGCACGTCCTTCGCACGACCGACGATCAGCGGATCGGCCGTTCCGACGACCTCTTCGTCCTTGTTCTCGTAGTCGAACTTGCCGAGTACGTGCCGCATGGCATTGACCCGTGCGCGCTTCTTGTCGTTGCTCTTCACCACGGTCCATGGTGCGAAATCGGTGTCTGTGTGGCGGAAGCTTTCTTCCTTGGCCGCCGTGTATTGCTCCCACTTGTCGAGTGAGGCCAGATCCATCGGCGACAGTTTCCACTGCCGAACGGGGTCGACCTGACGGATCGCGAAGCGGGTGCGCTGCTCGAGTTGCGACACCGAGAACCAGAACTTCACCAGGTCTATGCCGTCGTCGACGAGCATCTGCTCGAACAGAGGCGTCTGCCGGACGAATCGCGCGTGCTGTTCGTCGGTGCAGAACCCCATCACCCGTTCGACACCTGCGCGGTTGTACCAAGACCGATCGAAGAAGACCATCTCCCCTGCCGCGGGAAGGTGATCGACGTACCGCTGGAAGTACCACTGCGACGACTCGCGCGCCGACGGCTTCTCCAACGCGACGACCTGCGCTCCGCGAGGGTTGAGATGCTCCATGAAGCGCTTGATCGTGCCGCCCTTGCCAGCCGCGTCACGTCCTTCGAAGACGAAAACCAGACGCCGACCGGTTGCCTTCGTCCAGTTCTGCAACTTGAGCAACTCGATCTGCAGCAACCGCTTCGTCATCTCGTACTCCTGGCGCGACATCCGCTCGTCGTACGGGTAGTCCTCGCGCCACGTGTCGACGATCGCGCCTTCCGGATGCGTGAGGAGGATCGGATCGTCGTCGTCATCGTCGTTCACCACGAAACCACTGGTATTCGACAGATCGACGGCTGTACGCAGATCCCCGACCGCGCTCACGTAGCGACGTTCGGACAGTTGATCAGGTCCATCGAGGGCGGTCACGGTTGAAGAAGTTAGCGTTTGCACACGACCGATCGGTGACGAGCCGGTGAACGGTGGACTTCGGTTTCCCACTCGTAGCGGGGTGAGTTCAGGGTCGAAATCGGGGGAAGTCCCGATGTGGCTGAGCTGGCCTGTCCCGCAAACTCGGTGTCATGACATTCGAATCCCAGCCCACCCGCCCCTTCGTCCGCTCGAGTGAGAACAAGATGGTTGCCGGCGTGTGCGCCGGCGTCGCCGAGTACTCCAACCTCGACGTCAACCTGGTCCGCGCACTCACCGTCGTCGGTGCGCTCATTTCGTTCGGCACCGTCGCACTTGTCTACATCGCCGCGTGGATGCTGATGCCACAGGCCTGATCGACAGCTAGGAACCGACTCCGGCAGCCCCGATTGCGCCCGTCAGGGTCCGCGTGAGAACTCTGATCACGTCGTCGAGGGCGGGCCGGGGCTCGGAGATACTCCAGTCGTAGATGACGTAGTTGACTGCTCCGAGCAAGGCGCTCACCCGCATCGCGTAGTCACCGGCTGGGATCTCACCGTGCGTCGCGGCCTCTTCCGCGACGCCGGCAAGCATCGCGCCCCACACTTTGCGCTGCTGTAACCGGTATTGCTCCATCCGAGGGCTTGCGCCGACGGACTCGACGATCGCAACCTTCGCGCGACGCGGATCAGCACCAACGGATTCGATGTACGCGCGGACTGCAGCTTCGATCATCTGGGCGACGCCGGCGTCGAGCGTAGCTGCGAGGGCGCAGGCGACCGCGTCCCGTGATGCCCCTTCGATCTCGTCGAACAGTTCCATCAGCAGCGCTTCTCGGCTGGAGAACTCTTCGTAGAACTGGCGGGAAGACAACCCGGCGTCCTTGCAGATGGCACCGACCGAGCTGTTGGCGTAGCCATCACGAGCGAACAAGGTCAGACCGGAGTTCACGAAGCGGGCGCGCCGTTCGCGCTGCCGGTCTTCGATGGCTTGGCCGCGGTACGTCCGGCCGACTGTTTCCTGTGACATTGCCCAAAGATGATACCGAACGTCGGGTTCATAGCGCCATACCGAACTTCACGACCGTTCTGAATGCCAACGATTCGGCATGCAAACAGCATTTACGCCAGGAAACGCAACAGGCCGATCACCCTTAGGTGATCGGCCTGTCGAAGTTCGCCAGAGATCCTCCAGCCGAACGCGGACCCTATGCCGCCGAGCCCGACGCAAGCAGGCTGAGCAGGGTGGTAAGGAAGCCGAAATCCATCCGAATATCTCCGTTTCGTCCGAGTCGCGAGACGAATCCCGAGACCACGATCCGCCGTATGCGGACGCCTAGACGCTACAAAACGAAATATCCGAATGCACGGCTCGAACTAAATGTTCACTCCTCGTTCATACACAGATTCGGCGAGCACACAATGTGCCCCGACCCCGAATCTGTTATCGGTGCGCGACTCTGGGAGGAATGCGTATTCCTTTACGAGGAAGCAGATCCCGAGCCGCCGAGCGCCTGCAAGAATTCGAGGAGAGTGGTGAGGACGTCAAGGTCTTCGATGCTACCCACAGTTGGGCTCCATTCTTCGAGGGGTGTGAATACTTTTTCGAACGGCAATTGCCGCGTGCCCAACGCTATTAATCAGCGGTCACGAAAGCTATAGATATCCAATATTCTTCGAGACTTTTACTGTCCGAAAGAACGTGACCCGTGCCACATTTGTGCATCGTTTCGACTGTGGCGGTCGGTAGTAGCTGCCATAACCGGCACGCCCTCCAGCTGGGTCCCAGCTAACCCAGATCTTTCTCCGGGCTGACGTGCCGGCTTGATCTGTTTCGGATTGGGTTTTCG
>NZ_JBIMSN010000111.1:0-19461 GCF_043944905.1 Antrihabitans spumae | reverse complement strand
GGCCACGGGAAACGGACCCGCGGCAACGCGGGCACCGCGCCCGTGGCCGACCCTACTGCAGGGAATGGGCCGCCCAACACGGGCACACCGACGTCGACCAACTCGCCCTCGCCTGCGACTCCCACCACCAACTCGCCGGGCTCACCGACAAGCACTGGCACACCATCACCGCACCACCCGGACACTCGCACGCAGGCCGAATCCTGTGGATACCACCCGCACACGTCGATCCCCAACGAAAACCGAGAATCAACTATTACCACCACCCAGGCGACTACCTCATGGACGACGAGCCGCTCCGATGACGCGGCGGATGGTCGTACAACTACGCCTCGAGCGGGGAAACCCTTGCCACGGCGCGCATTCCGGTGCCGACGCCGAACCAGACGTCCAGCGCGGACCCGTCCCGGCGACCCAGCACCAGCACGTCCTCCCCCGCCATCAGCGGTTTGCCGTATTCGATCACGACGCGGTACGGCGGCTTCATCAAACTCGGGTCGACGGCAAGGAACTCTTCGATTGCGTGCAAGTGCACGGCGTTGTTGACGTGGCCTAGCCAATCGAGGTCGGTGATGCGCAGCGGGAAATGCATGGCATGCACATCGTCGTCGTCGGGTCCGGGCATCGGTTCGGTCAGCGCAGCTTTCCACCGCAGTCTGTGCTCGGTGGTGTGCGCCAGCATCGGCGCCATGAACTTCTCGCTCATTCGCGTCGGCAGACCGGAGTCTTCGCCGAAGTGGATGAGGAACGCCTCGGTTTCGATACGGCCACCGCGATCACCGACGATCTGGACGCGCATATTGCACCAACGATTCGACAGCGCAGAACTCCAGCGCCGCAACGTCGCGCGTTCGCCGAACACCAACGGTTCCAGCACATCGAAAACCGTTCGGCGAACCACCCAACCGCGGTGGTTGTCGCCGTCGTCGCTCACCTCGAGATGCTCGTACCCGATGTCCTGCAGATACCGCGCGACGGCATCGAGCCGCAGCCGCTGATCGGAATCCGTATCCGCCAATCGGACCGGCCACGACGTCTCGAAAGGAACCAGACCATCAGGACTGTCGGGTAGCGGAGTAGCGATCACCATCCGGCGAGTATGGCAGTTGCCACACTCGCCGCGGCGACCACGTCAGCCTCGTTTGCCCGGCCGATCCCGCTTCTCCCGCACGCGGACCGACACTCTGACCGGGCTGCCGTCGAAGTTGAACTCTTCACGCAGCCGCCTCTCGATGAAGCGGCGATAGCCTGCCTCGAGGAACCCGGTGGTGAACAGGACGAACGTCGGCGGACGCGTCGCGGCCTGCGTCGCGAACATAACTCGCGGCAGACGACCACCACGCAACGGTGGTGGCGTGGCAGCGATGACTTCCTTGAGCCAGTTGTTGAGTCGGCCCGTCGGGACGCGCTTGTCCCACGATTCGAGCGCAGTTTCCAAGGCGGGAACCAACTTCTGGACAGCGCGGCCGGTCTTCGCGGAGATGTTCACTCGCTGCGCCCACGGCACGCGGGCAAGCTCGCGATCGATCTCCTTGTCGAGCTGCAACCGTCGATCTTCGTCGACGAGATCCCACTTGTTGAACGCGATCACGAGCGCACGACCGGCGTCGGCGATCATCGACAGCACCCGCAGGTCCTGCTCTGTGAGCGGCTCGGACGCATCGATCAGCAGAATGACGACCTCGGCGGCATCGATCGCCGACTTGGTCCGCAGCGACGCGTAGAACTCCGCACCACTCGCATGGCTGACCCGCTTGCGCAGACCGGCGGTATCGACGAAACGCCACGTCTTGCCGCCGAGTTCGACAAGCGAGTCGACCGGATCGACTGTGGTACCGGCGACGTCGTGCACGACAGACCGCTCGTCACCGGACAGCCGGTTGATCAGGCTCGACTTGCCGACGTTCGGCTTACCGACGAGCGCGACGCGACGCGGACCGAGGCCCGTACCGCCTTCACGCGGCGTCTCCGGCAGGATCGCGAGAATATCGTCGAGCAGGTCACCGGTACCGCGGCCGTGCGTTGCACTGACCGCACGCGGCTCGCCGAGTCCGAGCGACCACAGCGACGCGGCCTCCGACTCGCCACGCGCATCGTCGACCTTGTTGGCGACCAGAATCACCGGGGTCGTCGACTTTCGCAGCACACGTGCCACGGCCTCGTCGGTCGTTGTCGAACCGACGACGGCGTCGACGACGAGCAGGATCGCGTCCGCAGTCGACATAGCAAGCTCGGCCTGACGCGCAACGGACTGCTGCAACCCCTTCGCATCCGGCTCCCAGCCGCCGGTGTCCTGAACCATGAACTTGCGCCCGGCCCAGTTCGCCTCGTAGGAAACACGGTCACGTGTCACACCGGGAACATCTTCGACGACTGCTTCGCGACGGCCGATGATGCGATTCACGAGCGTCGACTTTCCGACGTTCGGGCGGCCGACGACCGCAAGCACGGGCATAGGGATATGAGCATCGAGTTCGCCGTCTTCGGCGAGATCGGCAAGTTCCCAGTCCGCTTCTTCGTTCCAGATGCCGTCTCCGGCGTATTCGACGCCTACGTCTTCACTCATCGCAGGGCGCCTGTCTTCTCACACACAACGTCGTACAACCTGTCGATCACTGCTTCTATGCCCAATTCACTGGTGTCGACGATCACGGAATCGTCCGCCGGCCGCAGCGGGGAGACAGCTCGGGTGGAGTCGAGATTGTCGCGACGCTCGACGTCGGCGAGCACCGCGTCGAAGTTGTCGCCTCGACCTTGTGCGACGTTCTGCTCGTTGCGACGCTCGGCACGAGCCTGCGCCGACGCGGTCAGGTAGATCTTCACGTCCGCATCCGGCAGCACAACGGTGCCGATGTCACGACCTTCGACGACGATCCGATCAGCACTTGCCGTAAGCCGGCGCTGCAGCTCGACGAGTTGCTGACGCACCTCACCGACCGCCGACACTGCCGAGACCGCCTTGGTGACCGCGTCGCCGCGAATCTCGTCGGACACGTCGACGCCGTCGAGCAGCACGACCTCACCGCTGGGATCCGTGCCGATGGTCAACGGCAGATTCGCAACCGCCGCGACGATGGCGGCTGCGTCGGTCAGCTCGACGCCGGAACGCAGGACCTGCAGCGTCGCAACGCGATACATGGCTCCGGTGTCGAGGTAACTGGCACCGAGGCGGGTAGCAAGCCGTCGCGAGACGCTCGATTTTCCTGTGCCCGATGGTCCGTCCATTGCCACGATCAAAGGAATCTCGCTCACAGTCCAACCCCTTCGTACAGTTTGCCGACCTCGTCGCGACCGATCACGCGAAGCGTGCCCGGCCGTTGATCACCGAGCGAAACCGGACCGATGTCCGTGCGCACCAAGCGAATGACCGGGTGTCCGACGGCCTCGAGCAGACGCCGCACGATGTGCTTACGACCTTCGTGCAGAACAACTTTCACCAATGTCGAACCTTCGCCGACATCGACGATGGAGAACGAATCGACCTTCGCGGGACCGTCTTCGAGTTCGACGCCGGCCTTCAATTCCTTACCGACACCGCGCAATACGATCCCGGAGACCGTCGCCATGTAGGTCTTCGACACCTCGAAGGACGGGTGCATCAATCGGTGCGCGAGGTCGCCGTCGTTGGTCAGCAGCAGCAGACCCTCGGTGTCGGCGTCGAGACGGCCGACGTGAAATAGCCGCTGCCCCGCTGCAATTCGTTCGGCAACAATGTCGCCGACACACGGGCGACCAAGGTCGTCGGACATCGTCGACTGCCAGCCGCGCGGCTTGTTCAGCGCGAGATGAACGAGCTCTTCCTGAATCATGACGCGAGTGCCGTCGACGCGGACGACTGCCGTCTTCGGGTCGACGCGCATGCCCTGCTCGGTGACGATCCGACCGTCGACCTCGACGCGTCCAGCCTCGATCATTTCTTCTGCGGCACGGCGAGAGGCGACGCCAGCTTTCGCGAGCACCTTCTGCAACCGCACACCCTCGCCCCACGGCAACCGGGCTTGAGGGTTCGGGTTCTCCGCATTCTGATGGCGCGCAGGTTTCGCATTGTTCAACTTCGGGGCCGGCGCGGCCTTCTTACGCTCGGGCTTGTTCGACGCGGCCGCCGGGTTGGGCCGCTCGCTCGGCGCGCGACTCGGGCGGCCGGTGGGCCGATCCGATTGCGGACGGCCCGACTGCGGACGGTCTCCCTGGTAACCCCGATCGCCCTGGTAACCCCGATCGCCCTGGTAACCCCGATCCGACGGTGCACCGGAACGAGGAGCACCCGTCCGAGGTCCGTCGGTCCTTGGTCGGTCGGTACGTGGCCTATCGGTGCGCGGTCCATCGAACCTCGGACGATCGGTGCGCGGCTTGTCCGAACGAGGACCGTCGGTCCGCGGACCGTCGAACCTCGGACGATCGGTACGCGGCTTGTCCGAACGAGGACCGTCGAACCTCGGACGATCCGAACGTTCGGAACGATCCGAGCGGGGATTGTCCGAACGGCTCCGATCGGAGCGGGGTCCATCGGTTCGGGGGCCGTCGAACTTGCCCGCGCCGAACTTGGATCCACCCGTTCTTGGTGCGCCCGATTTCGATCCTCCGGCGCGCGGTGCGCCGGATCTGGATCCTCCGGCGCGCGGAGCGCCTGCTCTAGGAGAACCACCCTGCTTCGGGTCTGTTCGCTTACTTCGGTCCGGTGTGCCATCACGGCGAGCGGGTCTATTCACTTAACTTGTCCTGTCAATCTTCGGTTTCGAGATCCGGCATCGGGCCGGGCTCTGTGGCCGGATTCTTACGCATCCGGGCAAATCTATTGTCCATCTCAACACTGTCGTTGATCTCGTCGATCAGGTCGACACCCGGCAGCAGCGGTGCCAATGCGGGCAGGTCGGCCAGCGACGCCAGTCCGAGTCGCTCCAGAAAGAGCTCGGTGGTCACGTACTGAGTGCCGTTGGAATCCGGGTCTACACCGGACTCCGCGATCAGGCCGCGAGCCAGCAGAGTTCGCATCACACCGTCGACATTGACGCCACGAACACCGCTGACTCGTGCGCGAGTCAACGGTTGACGGTATGCCACAACTGCCAAAGTTTCCAAAGCGGCGCGAGTCAACTTCGACCGTGCGCCGTCGAGAAGCATCCGTTCGACGTAGGGCGCGTACTCGCTACGTGTGTAATAACGCCACCCGTCACCGACGTAGCGCAGATCGATTCCGCTACTGCGTTCGGTCAGCTCGGCCGCCATCGACTGCAACAGCTGCTCGACTCGCTCGGCGCGATCCCCGACTGCATCCGCAAGCAGTTCCGCCGAGGCGGGCGAGTCGATCACGAGCAGCATTGCCTCCAACGCGGATCGCAATGCGTCGTCGTCGAGGAGCACCGGCTCGAGGGCCACCCCGTCGTTCATGTCGACGTCGGTCACGCTCACATCCGCTTCCTCACTCATTCGTAGTCCACGTCCCTCGCCCGAACAGCCTCGCCGGAACCCGTCCAGGTGACCGCGAGTGCGCCGAGCGGATCCGGCTGTTCGAAGTCGATCGCCTTCTCGCGAAACAGTTCGAGCAGGCCGAGGAAGCGCGCGATGATCTGAACGGTCAGAGTGCAGTCGGCGGTCAGTTCGCCGAAGGACGTCCATTGCCCTTCTCCCCTTGCTTGCAGGATGTCGAGCATGAACTGCGCCTGTTCGGCGATCGAGATTTTCGGCATGTGGAGGTGGTCGAGTCCGACCGTCGGGACCTCACGTGGGCGAAATGCTGCTGCTGCAATCTGTGCGAACTGCGCCGGCGCGACACCGATCATCACCTCCGGCAGCAGACCGGCGAAGCGTTCCTCCAACGACACCGATCTCGGATATCTCCGCAGCGCGGCAGCCTCGAGTTCACCGAAGAACTGGGCAACCTGCTTGTAGGCGCGGTACTGCAGCAGCCGGGCGAACAGGAGGTCACGTGCCTCCAACAGCGCCAGGTCTTCGGCGTCCTCCACCTCGCCGGACGGCAACAATCGTGCTGCCTTGAGGTCGAGCAGGGTCGCAGCGACGACCAGAAACTCGGTTGTCTGATCGAGGTCCATCTGCGACCCCAACGCCTTCGTATAGGCGATGAAGTCGTCGGTGACGGTGTGCAGAGCAACCTCGGTGACGTCGAGTCGATGCTGATTGATCAACGTCAGCAGCAGGTCGAACGGACCCTCGAAGTTTCGCAGCCGGACCCGAAATCCACCTTGCTCAGCATCGGGTTCGGTCGTCGTCGCGACCTCGGCGGTCACGACGTGGACCGGTGGATGACCTCGCGTGCCAGCGCTCGATATGCCTCTGCGCCATGGGATTTGGGTGCCCATGTCGTGATCGGCTCACCGGCGACGCTTGTTTCGGGAAAACGGACGGTTCTGTTGATGACGGAGTCGTAGACGACGTCGCCGAACACCTCGACCACACGAGCCATCACCTCGCGGGCGTGCAACGTCCGTGGGTCGAACATCGTCACGACGATCCCGGACAGCGTCAACCGTGGGTTGAGACGATCGTGCACCTTCTCGACGGTGTCGTTGAGCAACGCCAACCCACGCAGGCTGAAGTACTCGCACTCCATCGGGATGATCACGCCCTCGGCGCACGCGAGTGCGTTGATCGTGAGCAATCCGAGCGAGGGCTGGCAATCGATGAGGATGTAGTCGTAACGGTCGACGACCGGATCGAGAGCGCGCCCGAGTGTCTGTTCCCTGCCGACTTCGTTGACAAGCTGAATCTCCGCGGCAGACAGGTCGATGTTGCTCGGCAGCAGATCCATGTTGTCGACGCGGGTTCGCATCAGTACGTCGTCGACGGAAACACGACGTTCGACGAGCAGGTTGTGCACAGTCAGCTCGAGGTCGTGATGTGCGACGCCGAGACCAGCGGACAACGCACCCTGCGGATCGAGGTCGACGAGCAGAACGCGGCGACCGTATTCGGCGAGCGAGGCACCGAGATTGATGGTCGACGTCGTTTTGCCGACGCCGCCCTTCTGGTTACACATCGCGATGATCTGGGCGGGTCCGTGACTGGACAGCGGCTTCGGCTCGGGAATGTTGCGAGCCGGGCGACCTGTCGGACCCATGACGCCTGGGGTGTAGATCGATTCGGGCTGCTCGGACTCCGCTGCGGGTCGCTGCGGTGCCTTCACGTTCGGTGCTCCCTGTCTCGAATCTTCCTGATCTGAGCGGACGTACAACTCACCCGATCCATCCCGGCTGCCACCCGGACGACGAGTGATGCCGCAACTTGGATAGAACCTACCGCCTCGTCAGCCGGAGCTGTGCCCGGACACGCATACGCACTACCGAGCCCGCGGATGAGCACCTGCCCACACCTCACGCAACGCGTTGATGGTGACCAGCGTGTAGATCTGAGTCGTCGTCACAGAAGCATGCCCCAGTAACTCCTGCACCACGCGCACGTCCGCACCACCGTCGAGTAGATGCGTCGCGAACGAGTGCCGCAGTGTGTGCGGACTCACGCCGGTCGAGATGCCGGCACGCTCTGCCGAAGTCTGCAAAACCTGCCAGGCACTCTGCCTCGACAACCTGCCGCCGCGCACGTTGAGGAACAGCGCCGGCTGAGCTCGCGATACCAATGCGGGTCGGCCACGGACCAGGTAGGCGTCGATGGCAGCAACGGCAGGCCGACCGATCGGCACCAACCGCTGCTTGCCACCTTTGCCACGTAGCAGGACCGCTCGATCCTCCACGTCGATGTCGTCGACGTCGAGTCCGACCGCTTCCGAGATGCGGGCACCGGTCGAATAGAGCAACTCGAGCATGGCTCGGTCCCGCAACGATCGTGGACCGTCGGTCGCACTCGTACCGCCCGACGCTTCGAGGAGGGAAAGGACGTCGTCGAACGGCAACGACTTCGGCAGCCGCCGACCCGGCGTCGGCGGCTTCACCGCATGGGCGACGTCTGTCGACGTGATGCCTTCCAGGGTCGCGAACTTGTGGAGTCCCCGAACAGCGATGAGTGCCCGCGCCGCCGAACTCGCCGCCAGAGCGGGCAGACCGGCATCCGGAACGCCGCGACGCAGCGACACCGTGAAGTCGGTGATGTCGGCTTCGGTCACATCCGACAGCGACGCGATTCCCCGGTCGTCGAGAAAGCCCGAATAGCGATCGAGATCGCGTCGATAGGAGCTGAGCGTGTTCTTCGCGACGCCGCGTTCTACCGCGAGATGGTCGAGGTAGGTCTGCAGCTCTCGCGCGAGCACATCAGGCCTGTTCGGCCTTGCGGTTGGCGAAGGTCGTCGGACGACCCGGCCACGGCGCATCCGCTGGCCGCGGCTCGATACCGGACGCCCGCGCCGACACCAGCGCAAGAATTCCGGCAACCGCGGTGGCGTTGGTGATCTCGCCCCGGAACGCAGCGGCAGCCGCGTCGTCGAGCGACATTCGAACAACCCGCAGGTCCGCTTCCTCGTTCTCCGGTTCCGGCTGATCCGTCGTCGTCAGATCCTCGGCGAGGTAGACGCGCAGCTCCTCGTCGGTGAATCCGGGCGACAGCACGACGTCGACGAGAACCGACCAACGCCCGGCCGCCAGGCCCGTCTCTTCGGCAAGCTCACGCTTGGCCGCAGCCAGTGGATCCTCGTCGGGGACGTCGATCAGACCGGCGGGCAATTCGAGCAGCCGCGTAGCGACGGGATGCCGATATTGATCGATCAGCACCAGCTTGTCGTCCGCGTCGAGTGCGGCGACCGCTACGGCCCCGTGATGCTCGACGACCTCACGTTCGACGACCCGACCGCCCGGCATGGCGACCTGATCCAGCCGCAACGCAAGGATCGCGCCGTCGTAGATCGTCTTGCTGGAGACCGTCTCGAACTCGTGCCTATCCGTCATTCCGCGCTTGCCGTTTCACTCTCGGCAGCGTCCGACTCCTCGGCGGCATCGTCGTCGAACTCCACCGGAAGCTGCTCTGCTGCTTTGTATTTCAGCGCAGCGCTGATAAATGCCGAGAACAGCGGATGCGGACGGGTCGGCCGACTCTTCAGCTCCGGATGCGCCTGCGTCGCGACGAAGAACGGATGCTCGCTGGCGGGCAGTTCGACGAACTCGACGAGTTGACCGTCCGGCGAGGTGCCGCTGAAGCGCAGACCACTCGACGCGATCTTGTCGCGATAGGTGTTGTTGACCTCGAAGCGGTGGCGATGACGTTCGGAGACCGTCTCGCTGCCGTAGGCATGTGCCACCACGGACCCTCTGGTGAGGACCGCCGGGTAGGCACCGAGGCGCATCGTGCCACCGAGATCAGCTTCGCCTGCGACGATGTCGACCTGATCGGCCATCGTTGCGATCACCGGATGTTCGGTGTCGGGGTCGAATTCGGCCGAGTTGGCGTCGTCGAGTCCGACCGAGCGCGCGGCCTCGATGACCATGCACTGCAGGCCGAGGCACAGTCCGAGCGTCGGGATCCCACGCCTGCGTGCGTAGCTGATCGCGCCGACCTTGCCTTCGATCCCACGAATGCCGAAACCACCGGGAATCAGCACCGCATCCACGTCGCCGAGGGCTGCCTGCGCACCGGCAGGTGTCTCGCACTGATCGGACGGAACCCAGCGAATTTCGACCTTCGAGCGGTGCGCGAAGCCACCGGCGCGCAGTGCTTCGGTCACCGAGAGGTAGGCGTCGGGGAGGTCGACGTATTTGCCGACGAGTGCCACTTCGACGCATTCACGCGACTCGTGGACCCGCTCGAGCAGATCGCCCCACACCGTCCAATCGACGTCCCGGAACGGCAGACCGAGCTTGCGGACGACGTAGGCGTCGAGCCCTTCGCGGTGCAGCACCTTGGGAATGTCGTAGATCGACGGCGCGTCAGGGGTCGAGATGCAACCGTCGACCTCGACGTCGCACATCAGCGCGATCTTGTTCTTCAACGCCGGCGGGACGTCACGGTCGCTGCGCAGGATGAGCGCATCGGGCTGAATACCTATGCTGCGCAACGCCGCAACGGAGTGCTGCGTCGGCTTCGTCTTCAACTCCCCCGACGGCGCGAGGTACGGCACGAGCGAGACGTGCAGGAAGAAGACGTTGTCGCGGCCGACATCGTGGCGGACCTGACGAGCCGCTTCGAGGAACGGCTGCGACTCGATGTCGCCGACAGTGCCACCGATTTCGGTGATGACGACGTCCGGAGTCTGGTCCTCGAGGTCCGGACCGCTCATCGCGAGGATGCGAGCCTTGATCTCGTCGGTGATGTGCGGAATCACCTGAACCGTGTCGCCGAGGTATTCGCCTCGTCGCTCCTTCGCGATGACGGTCGAGTACACCTGACCGGTCGTCACGTTCGCGAAGCCGGAGAGGTCGCGATCGAGGAAGCGCTCGTAGTGGCCGACATCGAGGTCGGTCTCCGCGCCGTCCTCGGTGACGAACACCTCACCGTGCTGGAACGGATTCATGGTTCCTGGATCGACGTTGAGATACGGATCCAATTTCTGCATCGTCACGCGCAAGCCGCGCGCGGTCAGAAGTTGCCCGAGGCTCGACGCCGTCAGTCCCTTACCGAGAGAGGATGCGACACCACCGCTGACGAAGATATGTTTGGTGGCTATACGCGATTGCACGCGTGATTGATGCGCGCTCGAGTTCTGCACAGACGCTCCCGTGATGACGCTGCAGGTCTTGGCTCTGCGAATGGTGCTGGGGCCTGCTGTCCCACGGGACTTCACGGTAACACTTGCGCGCACGTTCGACCCAACGACGCACTCTTGGCGTGTCGCTGAGGTCCTCGTCTGCTAGCTCGGCAGCGCCCCCACCGTCACGGCGGTCGCCTTCGGACCCGTGCCGTAACGACCCGATGCGCCGGTCAACTGTTCTTGTAGCGCAAGCACGCTCGTGATCCGTCCGGCCTCACGATCGACGTTGTCGACCGTCGACGCCGTCGAGGCAAGTGCGGCATCGGCTCGTGCGACGGCGATTGCACCGTTGCCCTCCGCCGAGCCGGGCCTGCCCGCGAGAACGGTGCCTGCCCCACGCGAATCCAACGCTCCGGCGAAACGAGCCACGATCGCGCCTCGGTTGCCTTCGCCGCCTGTCGTGCCGCCGGTGAGGACTATGGCCAGCTGCGCAGGCCGAACCTGGTCGTATTCGACGAAGCCGCCGCCGCGCAACGTATCCAGCGCGAGCGTCAGTTCCTCGGGCGAGCTCTGTGGCTGCGCCGTCTCGGGGTTCAGCAGCAGGACGGACCCGAGCAGATCGCCGGCGATGCTGCCCTGATCGACGGCACCCGTTCGCAACTGCACACCGGCCGGAATGACGTTCGTCAATGTGGTGCGAAGCCGATCGCCATTGGCGGGATCGACGAACGCGTCCGTGAGACCAACCCTGCCCGAGACACTCGCACCTGCTGCCTCGACCGACTTCACGACGCCGTCGAGGTCGGCAGGGTCGGCGTCCGGTGTCGTGAAGATGACGACCGACCGCTGAGCAAGAGCGTTCTGCAGAATCCGTCCGGCGTTCGCTGCTTCGAAACTGTCGGACGAACCGAGGGCGATCTGTAGCTGGTTGTTCGTGTTTTCGAGCTCGTCGACCGTGCCTTGCAGGCCGCTCTTGTCGTCACGCAAGCTGGACAGCACGCCGGATGCGATCGTCTGGGACCCGAGCACTACCCCGATGGCAAGTGCGAGAAAGATCCCAGCGATCGAAATCGCATGTTGCCGTAGAGATATCACTCGAGCAGCCCCTGCGCCCACGTGACGAAGCTGTTCCAGGTTGCAATCGCCCAATCGAGCGTCTCACCACCCATGTTCGACGCGACGAGGGCGACGATGACGGCGACGAGCGCAGCCATGATGAGCAGTGCGATCGCACCACCGGACACTCGGCTGCGATACAGCGTCGCGACTGCCTTTGCGTCGACCAGTTTGGCGCCGACCTTGAGACGCGTCAGGAAGGTCGCCGGATTGCTGTCGCGGCGGCCACGATCGAAGAATTCGTCCAGCGTCGCTGCTGCGCCGACCGTCACGATCAACGCTGCACCGTGGTGGTCGGCGAGCAGTAGTGCCAGGTCCGCTGGTGAGCCGGACGCGGGGAAGGTGACGGCACCGATACCGAGGTCCTGGATCCGCTCCAGACCCTTGGCGTGGCCGTCCGAGTCGGCAGGCAGCACCACTTCGGCGCCGCTGCGCAACGTCGCGGTCGTGATGTCTTCCGGATCGCCGACGATGAGGTCGGGTCGGTAGCCGGCCTTCATCAACGTGTCGGCAGCGGTTCCGACGCCGATGAGAATCGGTGCGTATTCCTTGATGAACGGCTTGAGGTTCTTGAGGTCGGCGACGTGATCGGGTCCGTCTGCGACGACGACGACGTGGCGGTCCTTGAGATTGAGGTCGATATCCGGAACGCCGATGCCGTCGATCAGCAGTGGGCTCTCGGTACGAACGAACTCGATCGTGTTGCCGGAGAACGCTTCCAAGTGCGCCGCGAGGCCGCTCTTGGCTTCGATCATCCGATCCGAGATCTCGGCTTCGGTGAGTTCACGTCCCTCGGCGAGACGACGCTCCCCCGCGTAGACATTGCCCTCGTCGAGCCGGATCTTCGAACCGTCCTTGACCTTCTTGAAGACGTCGTCGTTGGTCGCATCGATCAGCGAAATGCCGTTCGCGACAACGACCTCCGGGCCGAGGTTGGGGTAGCGCCCCGAGATGGACGGCGACGCGTTGACCACCGCGAGCACGCCGGCTTCGACGAGTGCGTCAGCGGTGATTCGGTCGAGGTCCAGTTCGTCGAGGATCACGATGTCGCCCGGACCCACCCGGCGTAGCAGCCGGGCGGTGTTGCGATCGACTCTGGCAATGCCGCTGACTCCGGGCAGCGACTCGGTGCTTCGGGACAACAACGCCGCAAGTTTCATGACCACGATGATGGCCGTGGTACACCTCCAGATCGTGGAGGCGCGCCGAATCAACTACCACATCAGTCACATGGGCACCAACTGATCGACCGAAATCCAGGCTCGAGCCGGCCTGGATAGGCTGAGCCGACTCTTCGAAAGGATTCAGATGGCCAGCTACACCGTCGACACCGTGATCGAAGCACCACGTGACGTCGTTTACAGCATCTTCGCCGACCGTGAGAACAACGGCGACTTCCTGCCGATCTCGACCCGGCTCAAGTCCGCAGGCACCACCGAACGCCAGGGCGTCGGCGCCGTGCACTTCCTCGGCCTCGGCCCGCTAGGCGTGTCGGAGCAGATCGTCGACCTCGTCCCCGGTGAGCGGATCGTCTACAAAATCGTCGCCGGCGCACCGGTCAAGCGCCACGTCGGAACGATCGCGTTCACCGACGCCGCGAATGGCACGCGCGTGGTCTACACGATGGAATCCGAGCCCAAGCTGCCCGTTCCGAGCAAGGTGCTCTCGCTCGGCCTCAAGGCGCTCATCGGTGCATTCGTCTCCGGTGCACGCAAGGAAGCAGCCAAGCGGGCCTGATCAGGTCAGCTGTTCACGCACAACGCTCTGCATTCGCCGTCGCTAGTAGTTCCTCGGCATGGGCGCGGCCGGTCTCGGTGTCATCGAGGCCGGCCAGCATCCGTGCCAACTCTTTGACCCGCTCTTCGTCGGTCAACGCTTTCACACCGCTGTTGACGACGCCCTTGGCGTTGTCGGACTTGTCGACCACAAGGTGCGTGTCGGCGAACGCCGCCACCTGCGGTAGGTGCGTCACGACGATCACCTGATGGGTGCGCGCCAAACGCGCGAGCCTGCGACCGATCTCGACGGCCGCTCGGCCACCGACGCCGGCGTCGACCTCGTCGAACACCATCGTCGCCCCACGGTCCGAACCTGCAAGCACAACTTCCAGCGCCAACATGACTCGCGACAACTCACCGCCTGATGCGCTCTTGCTGATGGGGAGCGACTGCGCCCCCGAATGCGCCGACAACCTGAACTCGACCTCGTCGACACCCGCGGAACCGGCATGCACGTCACGGCCGTCGATGACCAGCGGTGCCGAATCCTGTGGTCCCGCAGGCAGTTCGCGGACCTCGACCTCGAGGCGGGCTTTGCCCATGGCCAGGCCGCCGAGCTCGGTGCTGACCGCCTTCGACAACTTCGCAGCGGCCTTGACGCGTGCGGCGGTCAGCTTCGTCGCTGCAACCGCAAGCGCAGCTGCGTTCTCGTCGACCTTCGTCGCGAGGTCTGCGAGCGCTTCGGCGGAGACGTCGATCTTGGTCAACCGCTCGCGGGCCTCGTCGGCCCAAGCGAGCACGCCGTCGACGTCGGCTGCGTACTTTCTCGTCAGCTGCTTCAACTCTGCTTGACGTATCAACAGAGTGTCGAGGGCGTTCGGGTCCGACGGCAGATCCGCCAGATACGACGTCAATTCCGCAGACAGATCGCTGACGATCGCGATCGCCTCGTCCAGGCGCGGACCCAATGCCCGCAACGCCGGATCCTCGATGCTCTCCACCTTCGACCGTGCCGACCCGAGTAGATCGAGAGCACCATCGGCGTCGGACGACGGACCGAAATCCGCATCCGCACCAACCAGAGCGCCCTGCGCACCCGTAGCTGCCTCACGCAGCGAATCGAGTTCGCTCAGCCTGCGCACCTCGCCGACGATCGTCACGTCTTCGCCTGGTTGCGCAGCAACGTTGTCGATTTCGGTCAGCGCGAACTGCAGCCTGTCGGCCTCCTGCGCGAGTTCTCGGCTCTTTTGTGTTCGCTCGAGCAACTGGGTTCGGGCATCGAGCCACTTTCGACGCAGCGTCACATATTTGGTCACCAGTGGACCGACGGAATCCGCAGCGAACCGGTCGAGAGCGTTTCGCTGCTGCTCCGGCTTGAGCAGTCGGAGCTGATCGTTCTGGCCGTGCACGGTCAACAGCGGACTTGTGAACTCCGAAAGCACGCCTGCCGGCACACTGCGACCGCCAAGGTGCGCGCGCGACCTGCCGTCGCTGCCGACCGTCCGCAACGCGATGATGCTGCCGTCCTCGTCGGCCTCACCACCCGCTGCTTCCAGCACTCGAGCGACCTCTGTCTGCGCGGCCTCGTGCACGTCGTCGATCGTGAAGCGCCCCTCCACAACCGCACGTGTCGCACCGAGTCGCACTCGGCCCGGGTCGGCGCGGGCGCCGCTCAGCAGATGCAGACTCGTGACGACCATCGTCTTGCCTGCGCCTGTCTCGCCGGTGAGAACCGTCAATCCCTCGTGGAACTGGGCACTCGCCTTCGAGATGACGCCGAGGCCATCGATCCGAATTTCCGCTAGCACTTGTTAATTCTTCCTTCCGCGCCAACCCGTGACGGGCAGCTCGAATTTACGAACCATCCGATCGGCGAACGGCGCTGAGTCCAGCCGTACCCACCGCACCGGATTGTTGCCCCGCACGGCTTCGACCCGTCCACCTCGTGGCAGTCTCATGGTCCGGCGTCCGTCGAGAAACACCAACGCATCGTGGCCCGTCGCAACGGATTCGACGGCGATCACCGATTCCGGGCTGGTGACCAACGGACGAGCGAACAGTGCATGGGCATTGCTCGGGATGACGAGTATCGCTTCGAGTTCGGGCCACACGACAGGTCCACCTGCCGAAAATGCGTATGCAGTCGACCCGGTAGGAGTCGAGATCAGCACGCCGTCGCACCCGAAAGCAGACACGGGCCTACCGTCGACTTCGAGGACGACTTCGAGCACGCCGAGGCGTGATTCGTTTTCTATGCTTGCCTCGTTCAGCGCCCACCCACGATCGACCACCTCGTCGTCGAGGGTGACCACAACATCGATCGTCATCCGGTTCTCGACTCGGTAATCGCGCCGAACCACCTGTGCGAGTGCAACATCCAGGTGCTCTGCCTCGGCCTCCGTCAGGAAACCGATCCGACCGAGGTTGATTCCGAGGACCGGGATCGACGCGACCTGCGCGAGTTCGGCAGCCCGGAGAAAGGTGCCGTCGCCGCCGAGTACGAGGACCATTTCACACCCGACCGCAGCGTCGGGCTTCGCTTCGACAACTGTGACGCGACGAGCCGATGTGCCCGATTCCTCGTCCGGAGTCTGCTCTATCTGCGTGCTGTATGCCTCGTCCGCGAGCACTCTGATCGCGATGCCTGCATCGGCAAAAATCTTCGCAACCCGGTGCGCGGTGTCGGAGATGTCGGTGCGACCGGGGTGCGCAACCACCAGAATCTCCCGACGCTCCTGCGCCGACTCGTTCACTGTGGACCCTCCTGGATCGCTGTGGCGATAAGTGCAGATACTCGTGCCTCGTCGTCGGGCTCCTGCGCTGCACCGGCGCGGAGCCACAGGAAATATTCGACATTGCCGGACGGACCCGGCAGCGGACTTGCGACCACTCCGAGCGTCCGAAGCCCAAGGGCAGCAGCAGATTTCGCAACGTCGAGAACAACTTCGGCACGCAACGCAGGGTCACGGACTACGCCACCTGCGCCCACCCGCTCTTTACCGACTTCGAACTGCGGTTTGACCATCGGAACCAGGTCGGCGTTCGGGGCGACGCACGCTGCCAGCGCAGGTAGTACCAAGCTCAACGAGATGAAGGACAGGTCGGATACAACGACTTCGACGGCTCCCCCGATCGCGTCGGCGTCGATCGAGCGGACGTTGGTTCTGTCGAGAACGCGAACTCGGTCGTCGGACTGCAGGCGCCACACCAACTGGCCGTAGCCCACGTCGACGGCGACAACTTCGGACGCGCCACGTTGGAGAAGAACGTCGGTGAATCCGCCCGTCGAGGCTCCTGCGTCGAGGCAGCGCTTGCCGTCGACCCTGAGCCCGTGTGGTTCGAAAGCCGCCAGCGCACCGAGTAGTTTGTGTGCACCTCGCGACGCCCAGGACACTTCGTCCGGGATGTCTTTGACGAGCAAGGGGGTGCCTGGCTCGACCGCTGTCGCAGCCTTGGATGCAACCGAACCGCCGATGAGGACGCGTCCGGAGCCGATCAGCTCCACAGCATGCTCGCGCGAGCGCGCAAGACCTCTCCGCACCAGCTCGGCGTCGACCCGCGCCCGCCGGACCACCTCAGATCTTGTCCACGGTGGCCAGCGCTGCGACCAACACGTCGTGCGCCTGTTCCAAGATTTTCGCCTGCTCGGGAATCGACTCCAGACGCGTTCCGTCTTCGAGCGTCGAGGTACCGAGCCGCCCGAGCAGGGCTTCGACCTCCGCATGTACTTCGTGCGGATCTGCAAACGACATGGTCGGATCGCCCGGGTGGTTGGGTCCGGGCAGGTGGTGTCCTGGTCGAGGTATCGGCATGCTCATCGGCGTCAACGCTAGTCGATATCGCGAGGCGGTGCTGGCAACGAAACGGCCAGCGTGGACGTGCGATCCGACTGGTTCGTCCATGATCGGACAGCGTCCTCGGCTTCCGGCGACGATGTGACGACCGCTCCGAACTCAGGGTGCGCCCACGCGATCGCGGCGGTCACAGCCAGAGCAGCGGTCGCGTCCCCCGAACCGGACAGTTCGATATCGGTTCCGGTGAACTTCGCCGACCAGCTGTCGCCAGGGTCAGAGCTCGGTTGATCGAGCGACGCCAGCGAGAACGCGAGATATGTGGGTCGGCGGTCAGGGAGTGCCCGTAACAGGTCGTCTGCGGTGCTGACGCCCGAAAGAACGAGAAGTGAGTCGAGACCGACAGTGTTGGCACCCTCGATGTCGGTGTCGAGACGATCTCCGACGACCATGGCAGATCGAGTTCCACTGCGCTGCAATGCATCTTCGAGCAGCGGCGCTGCGGGCTTGCCCGCGACGATGGGGTCGCGATCGGTCGCCGCCCGCACTGCGGCGACCATCGAACCATTGCCTGGTGCGAGTCCACGTTCGGTCGGGAGCGTGGCGTCGGTATTGGTCGCGATCCACAGCGCACCGGCCCTGATTGCGAAGGCAGCCTCGGCCAGGGCGGGCCACGCTGTCTCCATCGAATGCCCTTGGACGACCGCGGCAGGCTCGTCGTCCGCGCTCCGGACAGCGACGAGGCCGAGAAGTTCTACCTCGTCGGCCAGTGCCTGCGTGCCCACGATCAGCACTTTCGATCCTGATTCGAGACGCTCGGCGAGCAGCCGCGCAGCTGCCTGCGAACTCGTCACCACGTCGTTTTCCGACGCGACGAATCCGAGATCGGACAGGTGGCGCGCAACGGCCGCCGGGCTTTTGCTGGCATTGTTCGTGACGAAAAGCAGTCGCTCAGTAGATCCTTCGAGGGCCTGCACAGCGCCTGGCACTACGTCGCTCCCCCGGTACAGCGTGCCGTCGAGGTCGAGCAGAAGGCATTCGTAGCCCTGCCGAAGCGGAGCCGATGTCGACGCTGCCGGTGTCGAAGCTGCCGGTGTCACTCGCCGCCGCCGGACAGTTCCGCGACGCGCTCCTCCGCATCGGTATCACCTTCGAGATCTGCGGACGCCGAGTTGAGGAACCATTTGACACCCTCGTCGGTACGCCCGGCCGCGACGAGCGCATCGGCGTAGGCGTAAAAGAGGCGCGCGGGGCCAGGACCCGTTCGAGCTGGGTCCAGGTCTGCGGTCTGCAGGGTCACGACGGCCTGGTCGTATTCGCCGAGGTCCATTCGAGCACCTGCAACGACGATCCGCAGTTCGCTTGCGTCGTCGCCCGTCAGTGCGCGGGCTTCATCGCTACGACCGAGTTCGATGGCACGCTCGGGGCGGCCGAGGCCACGTTCGCAGTCGGCCATGACAGCCAAAAGTCCTGGGCCGCCTGCCATTCGGCGTGCGGCGCGCAGTTCGGACAACGCCTCAGCCCACTCGCCCGCGTGGTAGGCAGCAACGCCTGCAGTTTCGCGTACGACAGCAATTCGACCCGCCCGCTGCCGTGCGGCGCGAGCGTGTGCAAGTGCGAGGCGCGGGTCGTCGTCGAGCAGATTGGCGACCATGACCAGGTGCCGTGCAACGGCTTCGGCGTTGGACTTGTCGAGGCTGAGCAGATCGCGACGTACAACTGCGTCGAGGTCGCTCGGTGTGATGTCGTCGGGTAGGTCGGGCTCTTCGGGACGTGGTGGCCGGCGTCCGGCCGAGCTGTCACCCAAGCGGCCCGCGAATCCGCCTTCGCCACCGCGACGACGAGGACCGTCCTGACGGGGTCCGCCGCCTTGGCCGGCTCCGCCTTGCCTGTTGCCGCCGTACGAACCGCCGCGACCACCTGATGCGCCTGCGCCGCCCGTCCTGCCTGCACCACCACTGCGGTCCGATCCGGAGCCACTTCCGCTATTGCTGCCGCGATCTCCCTGTGCACCATCGCGGCGTCCGCTCGATGGATTTCCACCACGGAAGGACTTGCGATCACCACTTCGGTCCGTCACAGTCGATTCCTCTCGCGCCGCTCTGTTGTTGAACCGCTCTGTAATTGAAGATTTGTGTTCGATATCAATCATTTGCCGTATCGAGCAAATTCGTTCGTTGACCAATTTTAGGCACAAATGACGAAAGGGGACCCAGTTGTCTGGGTCCCCTTTCGGAAAGTATGTTCGGCG
>NZ_JBIMSN010000110.1:0-3570 GCF_043944905.1 Antrihabitans spumae | reverse complement strand
TCTGGACCCGCACGCGCGAGGGTGTCACCGACTTGTCGGGACTGATCCACCACAACGATTATGCCGAGGTTTTCATTAAACGGAGGAAACCCGAGTTTGTGTGTGCTGCTTGATGTTCCAAAAGTTTCTACGGCTTAACGTTTGGTTGTCTGGCTAGCGTTTGTCGTGTCCATGCCCCTATGGGAAGGAGACGGCGATGGATAGGACGATCACCAGGATCGGTGCGGTTGTTGTTGCCGAGCTGCGTTCGGCCGGTTACATGGAATCGACGATCGGGCAGTACGGAAAGACCATCAAGGCGCTCACCGAGTACGCGAAGCGACTCGGTGCGGGTGTCTACACGCCGGCGTTGGGTGCTGGGTTCGCGTCGATGACGACCAGCCCGCGAACGGGACGGTTCAGCGCGCAGCGCAGATTCGACTATCGACGACTGGTAGCCCTGTTCGACTCCTACGTGAGGACCGGGCGGGTCGACCTGTCGATGCGTACGCGTGGCGGGGGCGGCCCGCGGCCGACATCGGATCGGTTTGTGGCGCTTGACGCTTCATGGGAAGCGGACATGCTCGAACGCGGACTGGCTGCCGCAACGCGTGAGGCCTATGGCCGGGTGGCCCGGGGCTACCTGTGTTTCGTCGAGTCGAGAGGAACCGTCGATCTCGATGATGCCGACGGTGGCACCGTTCTGGCGTTCTTGGCGTCGTTGTCGCCGAGGTGGGCAAGAACCTCTCTGTTCTGGGTGGTGTCGAACTTCCGCCCGTTTCTGGTATTCACGGGCCGGGTTGATCTGGTCGATGCGGTCAATCTGGCCGGGGTGAAACGCTCCCATCCGATCGTGTCGGTCCTCGGTGACGACGATCATCGGCGGATCATCGCTACATGCACGTCCGGCGCCGTGTGCGCTCGGGATGCCGCGATCACCTTGCTGGCACTCTCGACCGGGCTTCGGGCCTGCGACATCATCGAGTTGCGGTTGGGTGATGTCGACTGGCGGGGGCAGACGATCTCGCTCGTGCAGCAGAAGACGGGCAACCCGCTCACCGTGCCGCTGATCGAGGTTCTCACCTCGACGCTCGCCGACTATGTTCTGCACGAGCGGCCCGAAACAGACGACGATCATGTGTTTTTGCGCCGGGTGGCGCCGCATGTTCGGCTTCGTGATCACGCCGCGATCCACGGGGTGACCGCGACGGTGTTTACGGCTGCCGGGGTGACCGATGCCAAGGGCGGAACCCGTCTTTTGCGGCACAACGCCGCCTCTCGGATGCTGCGGGCCGCGACACCGTTGCCGACCATCGCGGCGGTGCTCGGTCACGCCAGCGAGGAATCGACCAAGCAGTACATGAGCATCGACGATGACCGTCTGCTCCGATGCGTGTTGCCGGTGCCGCAAAGCGCGCGGCCATGAACGGCCACGGATTCACCAGCGTGTTCGCTCCGCAGCTGGCCGAATACGTCGAGTTCAAACGAGCCATGGGCTTCGACGGCGCCTCGCGGATCTGGTATTTGAAGAAGTTCGACTCCTATTGCGCCGAGCACGAGCGGACCATGTTCGACCAGGAGACCGTCGAAGCCTGGGTGACAGCACAATTGGCCACCTCGGGCCGTTACCGGTCCTGGATGTCCTACATCCGCGACCTCGGCCGCTTTCTACGTGCCCATGGGTATGCCGACGCCTACGTGCTGTCGGACAGGTGGAAGGCCGCGTTCGTACCCGCCCGTCCCTACCTGCTCACCGCCGAGGAGATCGACGCGTTCTTCACCGCCGCGGCACGGCTGACGGCGGCATCGCCGTGGCAGTGGCAGGCGAGCGCATTCTTCACCCTGATGCACTCCTCAGGGCTGCGCACGTGCGAGGTTCGCGGGTTGCTGGTCGAGTATGTCGACGTGGCGGGCCGGCACATCGATGTGATGTCATCCAAAGGCAGACGCAGCCGTAGGCTGCCGATCACCAGCGATGTCGCCGACGTGCTGGCCGCGTGCGAGGACACCTCGAGATCGAGTATCGGGGCCGGTCGGGAAACGTTCTTCACCTCCTCGACCGGCAATCCGGTCACGGCCGCCACAGTCGGGGTGATGTTCAACCGGATCTGGGATGCCGCCGGCCTGCCGCGACCGGCGAGCGGACAGCGTCCCCGGCCCTACGATTTCCGGCACCATTTCGCCTACGCCAACATCGAACGGTGGATGGCCGACGGCATCGACGTGGGCGCGATGTTGCCGTATCTGTCGACCTACATGGGCCACGCGACGGTCGAGTCGACGTACTACTACATCCATACCTCGCCCGACTTCATGAACGCCTACGGGCACATCACCGCTGGTGCCGGCTCGCTGCTGCCGGAGGTCGGGTTCGAATGAAACGCAACGCCGCATCCGGCGCGCCGGACTTCTACACGTTTGCGCGCGGCTTCCTGCACACCTACATGCCCACGATCCGTCGGCTCTCGCCGAAAACGGTCGAGGCCTACCGGATCAGCTTGGAATGCTTCCTCACCTTCCTCACCGACCGCGAACACGTCGACCGCGCACGTGTCGGCTTCGATCACTTCGACCGAACCCGGCTGAAAGCGTGGATGGCCTGGCTCGCCGACGACAAGCATTATTCTGCGCGAACCATCACCCTGCGGATCAGCGCCATCAAATCGTTTATGGCCTACGCTGCCGCCGAGGATGTCAGCCTCATGGCGCTCAGCCAGGCGGCACGAACCCTCAAGGCCCCTTCTGCACCGAGAAAGCCGATCGAATATCTCACCGAAAACGAGACGCGGGCGGTCTTGGCCGCGTTCACCGGGCGCACCGGGAAATCACGCCGCAACCGGATGCTGCTCATCCTGCTCTACGACACCGCCGCCCGGGTCGGTGAAATCATCGCCCTCACGCTGGCTGACCTGTCGCTGACCAAACCAGGGCACGTCACGCTCACCGGGAAACGTGACAAGACCCGAATCGTGCCCCTGACCGACAAGACGATCGAGCACCTGCGCGTCTACCTGAAGGAATTCCACCCCAACGCGGCGAGCCAACCCGGGACGCGTCCCGTGTTCTACAGCCTCCGCGGCGGCCACCCCGTCGGCCTGTCGGCCGACACCGTCGCGGCCGTGGTCACACAGGCCGCGGCGACCGCGCGACAGACCTGCCCCACGGTGCCAGCCAGGATTCACTGCCACATGCTGCGCAAAACCAAGGCCATGGACCTCTACCAGCACGGCATCCCACTGCCGATCATCATGCGACTCCTCGGCCACGAAAACGCGGCGACCGCCGCTGCCTTCTACGCATTCGCCACCATCGACATGATGCGCGCCGCTGTCGACGCCGCCACCCCAACACCCGGCGACACCGGACAACCCCTGGCCGAAGACACACTGGACGCCCTCTACAGCCTGCGATGAACCCGAATCGTTAAGCCGAAGAATCCGGCAGCCCCAGACAGCTGACCAGCCCCAACGCCGATTCCTCGGCTTATCGAAAACCTCGGCATAATCGTTGTTAAACCGAATTCGGTTTAACACCGATGCGGGCTCTCAATATACGGCGGTAGCGTTCACTGAACACTTGGCCGCTGAAGGG
>NZ_JBIMSN010000011.1:0-792 GCF_043944905.1 Antrihabitans spumae | reverse complement strand
ATTATCCCAGCTCATAGCACCTTTCTTCATGTACGACACCAACTCCGAAGGAATTACCGTGAAAGCCGGAGGCTAGCCTCGGCGCTGCGAACCCACACGAACCCAACCCCGCTCCGCGGAAACACCCAGCCGTCGAATCCGACGCGCACTGACTTGCCAGGTACGGATGCCGGGGTTCGCTCCACTCGTGTTGCTCGGCTACTGGCGATAAGGTCAAGCACGCTGACCCGCTCGATATCGCAGTCGCCGTAGTCGAGTTCGACTTCGATACCTCTCGTCGGCTGTTCGATGTCGACATACAGCAAGTGACCACGTACTGCCGTCACGGTCCGATACGTGTAGCTAATCGTTACCGGCGTCTCGGTGTCACTCGCTGTCACACCCAGATCAACCGCATAAACCTGGCCACCTTTTCTGCTCGTTCGACGTATCTCCCGGTCCTGGCCGTCGACCGTGAACTGGACGAGTTCGAACGCTTCCTTTGCGTTGGCGTCGATGCCGCTCTTCGGAGTGAAGTACCACGCCGACGTCCCGTCGTAGTCGCGAGCCAGTTCGGTGTATTCGGCACGGTCGGACGTGCAAGCGAATCGCCGAACTTGGTGATGCGGTACGACGGTGTATTCCCAGCGCACCTTGACAACGAACAATGCGTCATCCCGATCTGACGCACTGGCACTGCCCACGGCAGTGCCACTAGGTATACGGGCCTTGACCCCGGATGTTGGACACGGGGATTTCTGGCTATGCAGCCTGGATGAGGTTACTGGAGGAGAGTCCGTTCTCGTATGAGGC
>NZ_JBIMSN010000109.1:0-3754 GCF_043944905.1 Antrihabitans spumae | reverse complement strand
GACAACGGCGTGCGCTCACATCAACACCAAAACCACCCACGGTTAGAGCACAAGAGCCCTTAAGGACTGCGTCCCTAGCCGCTTTCCGTCGCGCCATGGCGTCCGACATACCGCTTCCGTTCCACTTGGGTGGTGATCGTTGGTCGGGCAAGAATAGGCGCTTGGTCCGACAAATCTGGGTCATGCGCCCTGGGTGTCTTACCGGGACAGGCCCTGAGCATCGAGCTAATCGTCGTCAGGGTTTCCTGACAGGACTTCGTTACGTCGTCGAGCTAGCAGCAGCCCGATGAGGGTCGCATCCGTACGGGCCCAATCCCCGCAGCCGCTGGATACGGTGGAGCACGTGAGGCAAATGGTGCCGCCCGATTACCACTCCTGCGTAGACGAAGTGCTCAGGTCTTCGTCGGCCTGCCGCATGGTGGTCGAGACGCTCGCGAACATGACTGGCGCCGAAGCCGAACTGGGGTGGAGACAGTCGCGCCGCGAGGGCGAGGATCCGCCACCGCACGGTCCCGGCGTCGCTGAACAGATTCCTGCCCCGGTGCGGGTGATCATGCTCGAGAACGACCTGAAGGCCAGGCAAGAGTCCACGCTCGGTCTGTGGCAGCGGCTGGCTGAAATCATGGGTATTCCCATTGGCCAGGAAAGCCTCGTGGAACTCATCGAGAGCGTGCGGATGGTGCGCGATCGTCAGCAGCAGCGCATCACGGAGTTGGACGCTCGGGTCAGAGAACTCGAAAAATCAGCCCGCACGGGCGACTGTGATTGATCAGGACCGTGATAGGCGGGCGCCAAACTGGTGGCGGATCAGCGCAGTCATCCTCCTGCCCACGCTGGTTGCTGTTGCGTGTGGGGTTGTGCTCTGGGCATCGGCTGCCCCGGTCGTCGACTTCGTCTACGTGGCGCTCGCCGAATTCGGCCTGCTGATTCTCGGTGGTGGCTGGGTTGTGCTCACGTGGATCGGTTTCGTTCGGTACCGCGCCTGGCGGGCAAGCGTGCTCGCACCAGCGCTGGTCGTAGTCACCATCGTTCTTAGTTCTCTGTCGATCCCGTTCTGGATCGGATTCCAGGTCTCGAAGCCAGCTCTACACGATGCGGCTGCCGACTGCGCCGCTGGCGAGCCTCGGCACATCGGTATTTTCGACGTGCAGATGGTCCGGGCCGCTGAGGAGGGTGGCTGCCTGTTCTTCACCCAGGGAGGACTCATCGATTCGGTGGGAATCGCTTACCTGCCCAGCGGGGCCCCGAATCTGGGCGAACCGCGACACGACGGAGACATCGGGTATAGGCACATCGAAGGCGACTGGTATCGGTTCGTCCAACGTTTTTAGGCGAATTCGACAGACAGTCGGTGCCGGGCGGAAGGGCTGTTCGTTCGACGTGAACACGGCGAGATCGAATACTTAGGGTTACCAGTAAAAGTCTGCGTATTGCACCACTCGCCGCGATTTTGCCGCACGGCACCGACGGTCCGCTGCGACAAACAGGTGACCACATTGACACGTGACTATTAAGTCACCTATGGTCGGGGCATGACGGAAGACGATCGGGTGTTCAAGGCCCTGGCCGATCCGACCCGTCGGTTCCTGCTCGACCTGCTGTTCATCCGGGACGGCCGCACGCTGACCGAACTGGAATCCGAGCTGGACATGACCAGATTCGGCGTGATGAAGCACCTTCGCACCCTGGAGGAAGCAAATCTCGTCGTGACGAAGAAATCCGGCCGGGAGAAATTGCACTACCTGAACCCGGTGCCGATACGACTCCTCCACGACCGCTGGATCGACAAGTTCACCGAGGAAAACGCCGCCGCATTGACGGAACTCAAACGAGAACTCGAAAGGGAAGAACCATGACCTCCACCGAAACCGCCGCCCAGCCCGCGAACTCGCAGGCCACGCCCGCACCATCGCTCCAGGTCTACCGGGTGTACATCAAGGTCACACCGCAAAAGGTCTGGGACGCGATCACGTCCTCGGAATGGACGACCAAATACGGCTACGGCGGCCTTGTCGACTATTCCAGCGGACAGGGAGAATACAAGATCCGGCCGGACGAAGGAATGGTCGAGGGCGCGAAGCAAATGGGATTCCCGCTGCCGGACGTCGTCGTCGACGGGGAAATCCTGGAATACGACCCGCCGCGCAAGCTCGCGCTGACGTGGCGCATGGCGATGGACCCGGACTGCGCCGCCGAGGGTTTCACCAAGCTCACGTACGAGATCGACGCCATCGGCGACGGCTCCCGCCTGACGCTCACGCACGAGCTGGAGAACGCGCCGAAGCACGCCGCGATGGTCGTCGGAGCCGATGCCGCCGAGGCCGTCGGACAAGGTGGCGGTGGATGGCCATGGGTGCTGTCGGACCTCAAGTCGCTGCTGGAGACCGGCGAGACGTTCTCCCCGCGCGGCTGACGCACCGCCTGACGCAGGGCCGGGTCGCGAACGCCTACGCGACCCGGCTACCGATCGACGGCCACACGATCGGCGAGGACCACGACGACGACCCGGTGCTGATCGACCCCGTCGGCCGCGCCGTGGACACCTGGCGCGAGAACTTCCCGTACGACGAACGCATGCCGCGCGAGGAGTACGACGAGACGAAGTACCTGCTCCAGGTCGAGCTCAGTTCGACCCGACGCCGTAGAGATGGCCTACTTCAACCATGGTCGCCGACCAGCACACCTGCCGAATACGACTGATTCGAATACGCAGAGTCACCAGTAAACTGCTGCATATTCGTTATCATGTTGCGCAACACCAACATTCAAGTACGATCCAGAACAACCTGCGAGTAGTCCTGGAAGACGTGCGAGTAGCCCAACTTCCCTAGTCGACCTAATGGGCTGTTGGAAAGAGCCTCGACCATGACCGCTCCGGCCGGTCCCGATCGCGGCCGATCCGGCAATACGGAGTCCTGATCCAGTTGCGCTGCGCTTGCTGCCCCGCGCGTGTGCAGGTCGCCGATGTCGTTGACACTGTTCCTATGACTCGTGTTCGGACCCTAGCTCGCTTGGAGCGAATGACCTTTGCGGACTTTCTAGATGACCTAACGTCGGAGCAGTGGATAGCGCCGAGCTTGTGTGATGGCTGGACAGTTCGCGACGTTGTCGCGCACACGGTCGCCTACCTCGGGCAGAGCCGGACCGAATTGGCTGCGAACATGGTCAGCGCCCGGGGTGACGTCGACCGCGTAAACGCGAGCAAACTGAGTGACTTTGAAGCGGCAGAACCGGACCAACTGATCGAGTTCATGCGTCGCGGCGCCGATCCTTCCGGCGCGGCAGCGCTTTATGGCTGTCGTGTGGCGCTGATCGAATGCTTGATCCATCAACAGGATATCCGCCGACCTCTACGCCAGATCCGCACCATTCCCGCCGAACCACTGCGGATATCAATGAAGTACGCACGGATCAATCCGGTCATTGGAGGCGCTCGCCGGACTCGCGGTGTTCGGCTCATCGCTACTGATATGGAGTGGTCGGCTGGCCGAGGACCGGAGGTGCGGGGTTCAGGTGAGGCGCTCCTGCTGGCAATGACTGGCCGTCTGCGCTTTGTTGCGGATGAACTCGACGGTGCAGGCGTTCGGGTTCTCCGTGCGAGGGAAATGGCTGGTTCGATCTAGTCACTGACCCCTGGAGCGGATGCTTGCCCGGCGGCCGCGGCTTGCTCATCCGTTCGGTGAACTAGCCTGCCGCTTTCACGGTAATTCCTTCGGAGTTGGTGTCGTACATGAAGAAAGGTGCTATGAGCTGG
>NZ_JBIMSN010000108.1:0-2335 GCF_043944905.1 Antrihabitans spumae | reverse complement strand
AACCCAATCCGAAACAGATCAAGCCGGCACGTCAGCCCGGAGAAAGATCTGGGCTAGCTGTCGTCTCCTGGCTCGTCCTCCTTCTTTTCGGCCTTCTTGGTGATCAAGGTCGTTAACGAATGCAGAGGTTGGGTACCCGCGCCCAAGATGAGTCCGGTTGCGAGGATCTCCTGCCAGCGCGCTCCGGCGGTGATACCGACTGTGTTGAGGAAGTAGAGCTTCATCGTTGCTGCGGCAAGCATCCCGATCACGGTCGCCAACACCCAGAATGCCGTCGTCCGCGTCAACTGACGCACGCGTAGCCTCTCGCCTTCTACGGCAGCGGTTTTGAGGGCATCATTGGCTTTGCCGTTGTCCTTTTCGACAACGCCCTTGCTAGCAGTGACAGCATTGGTCAGTTCGGTCTTCACCGCGTCGATGTCCGGAGTTGGTGCGCGAGAAGCAGTCAGCAAGGGCTTTAGATTCGGCAGCGGCAGCCTTTCCGCTTCATTGACCACGGTGTCGAGAGTGATTGCGCCGGAGTCGAATTCCCGTTTTATCGCGTTAAGGGTGGCGAGCTGGCTCTGGCCTTTACGTGCGCTGACAACTGATTTACCTGCTGCCTCAGCGGCCTTCTCGGCGTTCTTCTTCTTGTCACTAGTAGGTAGGAGGGCATTGGAGAGCGGTTCGAGCAATCTCTCAATCGCGAGTGCTGCGACGAAGAACACCGCAAAGATAGTAAGTCCGTCGACTGGTGGCGCTTTCTGCGCTAGGTACGCGGCGTCAGAAACCTTGTGACTGATAAGTAAGCAAGCCCCAGCAACCAGTAACACTCCGCAGGCAGCAACCGCGTACCGCCAAAGACTCTGATCACTCGCGCCCTCGATCGGCGTATCGCCTGCGCCACCTTCGCCGCTCTGACCAGTAGCTAGAGGGGCCGCAGACTCGTCGAGCAGCAGAACGTCGGCATTGTGTGCCGTACGGATACCACTGCTTAGCCAACCCTTTCGGCGGCGGGCCGACGGGAACGCGGCCCGAACAGCCTCGTCAGGAGATATGTATGTACCCACGGATCAGGGCCTCTCCGAGTTAGATCGCCGAATGCCGAGAAAAGCCCGCCGCTACTCGCCGTGACCTTTACCTCGCATGTGAAGCGCCAACGCAAAGCATAGCTGAGCTGGTTACTACCCATAAGGGAATCCGCGACCGAATAGGTAACAGTCGGGAGGGAAACGCACCCTCTGAGGGTGTGGGGCAGCGATCTCTTTTAAGTCGACACCAAGGTCGCATCATCGATCCAACGAGCGAGCAGGCTCAATGCGGCGAGGCGTTCGAGCGCAGTCTGCTCGTTAAGGTCGACTTCAGCGTTCGGAAGATGGCCAATCGGGTTTCGGATTGCTGCGAAGCAGCCAGAACCAAACTCCAGTACACCGCGCCGCAGGGATTCGCGTGTCTTCTCGTCTACGACTGCACTGAACCTCAGGCGGGGCTTTCCGGGCTCGGGAGCTTTGTCGCTGAACGCTTGTTTTACAAGATCCGTTTCCGATACGTCGCGACGACCAATCTTGGTCTGCAGATGCGAGTTGACCGCCTTGGCCGCAGCAAGCACGGCTTCGTGGCGGTGGCCGGTAGACCATTGTGCGGAGGCCGCCTGCCAGATCAGTGGATGCAACGCAGCCGCCGAAATCTTGGGGGACGAGTCGAGGCCTCCCAGTCGTTTTTCCACCTCGACATGGGAGCTGAGCCGCGCTATGAGTCGGCTTGCGGCGTCGCGCTCGGACTTGAACTCGTCGTATTCGTTCGTAGAGTTCTCTGATCGCCACTCGGGATATAGCTTGTCGAGTATCGGCCGGATCACCTCGGTCAGCCGGAGAGCCTCAAGTCGTCCACGTTTAGGGGCCATCTGGGGTGTTATCGACACGTACCCCGCGCCGGAGGACGACTGGTTCACGGGCTCCGTCTCAGCCACAAACGACCTAAGTGCGCGATCCACCCATTCGATATCGACTCCATCGAGCTGCATGTTCGACAGCATGACGTATCTAACCATCAGCAGGAAGTCGACACAGCCTGGTATCAGCCGAATGGGCGACGCAAGCCGCAACCTCCTGATCCTTAGTCAGGTGTTTATCCAAGCGAATCGTCGCGCGAATGGGTAACTACCCGCTGGCGGAACATAGACTCTGCGACCATGCTCAGCACCCTGTCAGTCTGGCATGTTCTCGTTGTTCTCGTTGTACTCGCCGCCATTGCCGACGGCGTTCTCGCGATCCGCGCCGGGATGAAAAGGAACCTTAGCCCGGATCTTTCACGCGGGGCGCGTGCTGGCCTGAGCGGTTCGGGTTGATGGTTTCGA
>NZ_JBIMSN010000107.1:0-1652 GCF_043944905.1 Antrihabitans spumae | reverse complement strand
TCGAAACCATCAACCCGAACCGCTCAGGCCAGCACGCGCCCCGCGTGAAAGATCCGGGCTAGGTGCAGCCGAAGCCGAGGCATGGATGCGTTATGCGTTCGGTCCACAGTTGTCGGACTACGCATACCAGCTCGCAGTCCAATTGCCAGAGCGGCTCGAACGCCGGATGCGGCCCTACGAGAAGGTGTTCACGGTTCTCCTCGATCGGGACGGGGTACCGATGCTGGCCCCGGACAACTATCGCTGGCAGCGGATCTGGTTCACCCGATCCGAACCGCGCAAGCTCGAGCCGGCCTTCGACGCGACGACGCTACGCCAACACCTTGCTGCCCGCGGTCCGTATATGGACTCGTCCCTGGTTCGCGACCCGCGAACGGATCCGGACGGTTGCTGGAAGATCGACGTAGCCGGCGATCCATCGGCGGCGCTCTCCCCCACCGCCCGGGACGCTTTGGAATCCGCCCGCCGGATCTTCCGTCAGCGCGGTGCGGTGAATACGCACTTCCAACCCACCCGCCTCGTCGTCGATGGCGCGACGTTGCGCGTGCACTTCCGGTGGAAGAAGAATCCAAACCTGTTCTCGATAGACGTTCTCCTACCTCAGTCCGACGCCGACTTCACCAGCCCGCCCGCGCACAATCCGGTTGCATGGATGTCTGCTGCGGCCTTGTCCCTCAACGAGGAACTGTCGACCGGACTACTGCTACGCGCTCGACGTCAGCGCGTCGATGGCGTCATTCACCTGTTCGATCCGCGGGGAGAATCGAGACTATGGCACGAGTTCGGCCTCGGGATAACGGTTCCCGGCTACGGTGCCAACCACGTTCTCGACGCCCTCGGTATGAATACCGCCGGGGCTGCCGACGCACACCGCGAACGGCGTCTGATTTCGTGGGTGCATGTTTGGCGGAACAACACTGATCGACGCCGGTCCGATTACCTCGGGCATGGATTCGCAACATGGACGGATACAGAATCCGTTGCATCCGTCGATGTGATCGAGGTACTTCCCAATGTCCCAGAAGACGTGGTGCGCAGACTTGTTTTCGCGATCGTGCACGATGCAGCGGATGCGGGTGCACTACGGATCGTCACCCAACTAGATCACGTCGCGCTCGCGGAACAAGGTTTCGTCTCCGGTGTCGACGGCCGACTGACCTTGGACGTTTCGGACATGAAATGAGACCTGGCGAATTCATCTGCCCGCAGCGATATCCTCGAATTCTGCTCAACGTGCTGCGCCGAGTGGGCTCTGGTTGTGAATTCCACTCGAACGATGCCGCAGTAAAAGCCCGCTCGCAGGCATGCTTAGCCCGGATCTTTCACGCGGGGCGCGTGCTGGCCTGAGCGGTTCGGGTTGATGGTTTCGATTGTCTGCTGCCGTCGATGGGGTAGCCCGAGTCTGCGGGTTGGCCGCCGGTTCCACGGTCCGGGTTCTTTCGGTTGTCGGGGCGGTTGGTGTTGTTCAGGTCGGGGCCGGCAATGCTTGCAGTCGGGTGACTGCGATGATGATCAAGCCGGCCCAGGGTGCGTATCGCGAGAGCCGTAGTCGCGTTCGGCGAGCATGCCGGCTGATGCGTCCGGCAACGGAAAGCAGCCGCAGTCGTAGTCGTTTCGGCTCCCATCGGCGAGCGTCGTGGCCGGTGAGGGCG